>JAAFHE010000203.1 GCA_013298265.1 Lysobacterales bacterium
TCGCGCGGCAGCGAAGCGTGTCAGCCCAGTGCGGCCTCGAGTTCCGGCACCAGCACGAACAGGTCACCGACGAGGCCGATGTCGGCGATCTCGAAGATCGGTGCTTCCGAATCCTTGTTGATCGCGACGATGGTGCCGGCGTCCTTGATGCCGGTCAGGTGCTGAATCGCGCCCGAGATGCCGATCGCCATGTACAGCGCCGGCGAGATGATCTTGCCGGTCTGGCCGACCTGCAGGTCGCTGGGCACGTAGCCCGCGTCGACCGCGGCGCGGGAGGCGCCTACGCCGGCACCGAGCTTGTCCGCGAGCTTGTAGATCACGGCGAAGTTCTCCGCCGAGCCTACGCCGCGGCCGCCCGAAACGACGCGGCCGGCGCTCTGCAGGTCCGGGCGATCGCTCTTGCCCTGCTGCAGTTCGACGAAGCGTGTATGCGTGGGCAGCTCGGCGCTGATGTTCAGTGCTTCGACGCTGGCCGAACCGCCGCCGTTCGCCGCGGCGAACGAGGCCGTGCGGACCGTGCCGACGAGCGTCGTTTCGGCCGGCGCCTCGACCGTGATGATCGCGTTGCCGGCGTAGATCGGCCGCTTGAACTGGTGCGCGCCGAGCACTTCGGCGATGTCGGACACCTGCGCCACGCCGAGCAGCGCGGCGATGCGCGGTGCGAGATCCTTGCCGAACGTGGTCGACGGCGCGAGTACATGGCTGTAGCCCTGCGCTGCAGCGACGACCTGCGGGGCGTAGACCGCGGCCAGCGGGTGCGCGTTGGCGGGATGGGTGACTGTGAGCACCTTGCCGACACCGTCGATGGCGGCGGCTTGCGCTGCAATGGCGTCAGGCGCATCGGCCAGTACCAGCACGTCGATGCTCTGCGCGTCGAACGCCTTGGCGCAGGTGACGCAGCGCGCCGTGCTGGAATTGAGCTTGCCGTTGAGATGTTCGGCGACGATCAGAACTTTGCTCATGAGCTTCATCCGTTGGTTGGACGGCGCCGCGCGAGGTTCGCGGCAGGCGCTGTCGCGAAGGAGTTACACCAGACCCTTGGTCTTCAGCAGCGCGACCAGTTCGGCCACGTCCTTGACCATCACGCCCTTGCTGCGTTTGGCCGGCGCGGCATAGCTCGTGGTCGTGAGGTGGTCGCCCGACTCCACGCCCAGCGATTCCAGCGCAATGGTTTCCATCGGCTTGGACTTGGCCTTCATGATGTCCGGCAGCTTGATGAAGCGCGGCTCGTTGAGGCGCAGGTCGGTGGTGATGACGGCGGGCAGATCGACCTCGATGACTTCAAGGCCGGCATCGACCTCGCGCGTGACCCGCGCAGTGCTGCCGTTGATCTCGACCTTGGAGGCGAAGGTCGCCTGCGGGCGGTTCCACAGGGCGGCGAGCATCTGGCCGGTCTGGCTGCAGTCGTCGTCGATGGCCTGCTTGCCGAGGATGACGATGTCCGGTTGCTCTTTCTCGATGAGCTTGAGCAGGGTGCGTGCCGCAGTCAGCGGCTGCACGGCCTGGGTGGTGACGACGTGGATGGCGCGGTTCGCGCCCATGGCCAGACCGTTGCGCAGATGGGCCTGGCAGTCGGCCGGGCCGATGGTCGCGACGATCACGTCGGTCGCGACGCCTTTCTCGCGCAGGCGCAGCGCTTCTTCCAGGGCAATGTCGTCGAAGGGGTTGGCCGAGAGCTTGACGCCTTCGGTGACGACGCCGGAACCGTCCGGTTTGACCTGGATGCGCACGTTGTAATCGACAACGCGCTTGTAGCCGACGAGGATCTTCATGCAGCGGATTCCGTTCAGGACCAGGGAAAGCGGCCGCAGCCGCAGGCGGAAAGCCGCGAATTCTACCGCGCCACGGCGGAGACGGCAGGGCGGGTAGTCCGGACAGCTTGTACGCGGTCGAGAATGGCCGCCGCGAAACGGTCGGCCGAGCCCTCGGCGTGGCCGAAGAATAGGGACGGTTCGCTGAGTTCAAGCTCCAGAAGGCGCGGGCTGCCGTCGTCGTCGTGGATCAGGTCTACGCGGGCATAGAGCAGCGCTTCGGCGGCGGGAATCCGCGCCAGTGTCGCGCGTGCCAGCGCCATTTCGGCCGGGCTTGGCGCGCGCGCGGTGATGTGTTCGGGCGCGAACAGCGCGCGCGTCGCGTCTTCATTGCGGCGCAGTAGCGGACCCTTGCGGATCGCGTGGCTGAATTCGCCGTTGAACCAGAGCAGGGCGGTTTCGCCGTGTTCGTCGACGCGCGCGAGATAGGGCTGCAGCAGCGCGCTGCGGCCTGCGGCCAGCAGGCGCTGCAGATGCACGAGCGCGGCGTCGGCCTGTTCCGCGCCATGGCGCTGCGCATCGCGCGAGCCCGCGCCGACGCAGGGCTTGACCACGAACTCGAACGCGTCGGCACGGCCGTAGGCGGCGAGAAAACCGGTCAGCGCCGCGGCGGCATCGTCGCCGGGCTCGACGAATACGCCCGGCACCGTCGCGACGCCCTGGTCCGCGAGTTCGCCGAGGTAGTGCTTGTCGACATTCCAGCGCACGATCTCCGGCGGATTCAGCAGCGTCGTCTGCGCCGCCGCGCGGTCGACCCAGGCGAGAAACTCGGCGAGGCGCTGGGTGTAGTCCCAGGTCGAGCGCAGTACGGCGAGATCCTGCGCCGCCCAGTCCACCGCGTCGTCGTCCCAGTCCAGCACGCTGACCGCCGCACCGGCCCGTGTCAGCGCATCGACCAGCGGCGGCAGGTCCTCGTCGAGATCGCGCGCGGCGCGGGCAGTCACGAGAGCGATGCGGTGAATGGTCATGCGGTTGTCTCCAGACGGCGAAGGTTGGCGCGAAAGCTCGCGAGTCTAGTGCGTTTAACGCGGCGCGCTGCGAGCCGTTGCTCTAGCCCTCTCCCCTGACTTCTTCAAGGGGGAGAGGGAGCTGAAGGACTTCGCATCGCGCAGTGACTATTCCTTGCGCAGCACCAGCAGCGGCGACGTGCGCGCGATGTTGCGCGTGCCGAGCCAGCCGGCCAGTGTCACGAGCGCGACGGCCGCGATCACGCCGAGCGCGAAGGGCAGCAGTGGCGGACTCCAGGCGATGCGGAATACGCCGTGGCCCAGCGACAGGCCGGCGCTGATGGCGCCGACCGCGGCGATCAGGCCGGCGATGAAACCCAGCAGCGCGAACTCGCCGAGCACGGTCGCGAGCAGTTGCCCGCGGCGCGCGCCGAGGGTGCGCAGCATCGCCGTCTCGAAGCGGCGCTCCTCCGCGCTGACGTTGAGCGCGGCGACCAGCACGAGCAGGCCGGCGATCAGGCTGAAGCCGAGCACCGCCATCACGGCGCTCGTGACCTGGTCGATGATGTCGCGCACGCGGTCGAGGATGGCGTTGATGTCGATCATCGACAGGTTCGGGAATTCGCGCGAGATCGCACGCAGTTCCACGGCGCGCTCGGCCGGCAGCCAGTAGCTTGCGATGAAACTGTGCGGCAGCGTCGCCGCGCTGGCCGGGTCGAGCAGCACGAAGAAATTGACCCGGAACGAGGTCCAGTCCGCTTCGCGGATGCTGCTGATGCGCGCCTCGATCGTGCGCTCGCCGACGGTGAACGTCATCGTGTCGCCGAGCTTGAGCTGCAGCATGTCGACCCACACGCGTTCGACCGAGATTTGCGGTTCGGCCGCCTTGCCGTCGAACCAGGCGCCAGCCTTCAGCACGTTGGAGTCCGGTAGCGTCGCGCTCCACGACAGTCGCGTCTCGCCATTGATCCAGCCGGCGGCGCGGCGGTCATCGTAGTCCTCGGCGCGTGGCGTCTTGCCGTTGATCGCGACGAGCTTGCCGACGGCGAGCGGCAGCAGGTTCATGTTCTTCGCGCCGAGCGCGATGAGTTGTTGCTCGACGCGGTCGCGCTGCTCGGGTTGCAGGTTCAGCAGGAAGTGATTCGGCGTCTGCGGCGGCAGGTCGGCGCGCCACGCGGCGAGCAGGCCGGGACCGACGATGGCGAGCAGCAGCAGTGCGGTGAAGCTCAGCGCGAGCGCGGTGGCCTGAATCAGGCTCAGGCTGCGCCGGCGCGCGAGATTGGCCAGGCCGAAGCGCAGCGCGCCGGGCAGGCGCCGGCCCACGCGGCGCAGCAGCCAGATCAGCAGCAGCCCCATGCCCAGCGTCGCGACCGCGACACCGGCGAGGCTGCCGCCGATCGCCGAGGCGATAGCGGCGCTGCCGCTCTGGCTGGCGATCAGGCCGAACGCAACCAGCGGCGGCAGCAGATAGAGCAGGTCGAAACGGCGCGGCCGTAGTTCTATCGCGCGCTGGAACACGCGCATCGGCGGCACGTCGCGCAGGCGCGCAAGTGGCGGCAGCGCGAAACCGACGAGCACGGCCAGGCCGACCACCATGGCCGCGAGCGCCGGCCACAGGCTCGGCGGCGGCGCAGCGCTCGGCAGCAGATTGCCCGCATAGCTCAGCACCGCCTGTTGCAAGGCGAGCCCGAGTCCTGCGCCGACGAGGCAGGCGGGCAGGCCGAGCAGCAGGATGGTCAGACTCAGGGTCGCCAGCACGCGGTGCTTGCCCAGGCCGAGCGCGCGCAGCAGCGCGACTTCGTCGATCTTGCGTCGCGCATAGCGCTGCGCGGCGAGCGCGACGGCGATACCCGAGAGTAGCGCGGACAGCAGCGCCGCAAGGCGCAGGAACGACTCGCCGCGCTCGAATGCGCTGCGCAGGTTCTGCTGTGCTTCGGCGACCGTGACGAGTTGTGCGCCGTCGCGCAGACGCGGCTTGGCCCAGGCCTGGTAGGAGGCAAGCGCGGTCGCGTCGCCGGCCAGCATCAGCTTGTGGCGCGCGCGCGAACCCACGCCGAGCAGGCCGCCGCTTTGCGCGTCGGCCAGCGCGACCACGAGCCTCGGCGCGAGCGAGAACATCTGCCCGCCGTCGGGCTGGCGCAGGATTTCGCCGTTCACGATGAGCGGCTTGCCCGCCAGTTCGAGCGCATCGCCGGGTTTGAGTCCCAGCGCCGAGAGCAGCAATCCGTCCGCATACGCTTCGCCCGCGGCCGGCGCCGTCACGTCGCGTTCCGCGCCATCGGCGCCGCGCACCCGCAGTACGCCGCGCAGCGGATAGTTCACGTCGGTCGCGTTGACCTGGGCCAGCTGGCTCTTGCCCGCGGCGAAGACAACGCTCGGGAATTCCGCGCTGCGGTTGCTGCGCAGGCCCAGGCGCGTGGCTTCCGCGGCGTACTCGGCGGGAATCTCGCGCCGCGACGCGACGCCGAGATCGCCGCCGATGAGTTCCGCCGCGCTCGCCACGATGGCGCGCTCGACGCGCTGGCCGAGTGTCGCGACGGCAGTCAGCGCCGCGACCGCGAGCACGAGCGCGGCGGCGAGCGTGCGCAATTCGCCGTGGCGGAATTCGCGCCGCAGCGCGCGGCCCGCAAAGCGCACGATATTCATGCGGCTTCTTCCACGCGGCGGCCGCCGTCCAGGCGCACGACGTGACGGCAGCGCTGCGCCAGCGTGAGGTCGTGCGTGACGAGCACCAGCGTGGTTCCGCTGGCCTGGTTCAGATCGAACAGCAGGTCGGTGACCGCACGCCCGGTGCGCGCATCGAGGTTGCCGGTCGGCTCGTCGGCGAACAGCAGGCGCGGACCGTGCACGAAGGCGCGCGCGATCGCGACGCGCTGCTGTTCGCCGCCGGAGAGCTGGCTCGGATAGTGATGCAGGCGCTGGTCGAGGCCTACCGCGGCCAGGGCCTTCTGCGCCGCTTCGCGCGCATCACCGCCGTTGTCCTCGAGTTCCAGCGGCAGCATCACGTTCTCTTCCGCGGTCAGCGCGGGCAGCAGGTGGAAGCTCTGGAATACGAAGCCGACGCGGCGCCGGCGCAGCGCCGCGCGTGCTTCCTCGTCGAGCCGGTTCAGCGGATTGCCGTCGAGCACGATCTCGCCGCTGTCGGGGTTGTCCAGGCCGGCGAGCAGCCCCAATAACGTGGTCTTGCCCGACCCCGATGCGCCGACGATGGCGAGCGAATCGCCGGTGGGCACGGACAGGCTGACGCGATCGAGGATCTGCAGCTTGCCGTCGGGCCCCAGCACGGCTTTGCTAACATCGCTGGCACTCAGAATGACTTCGGCGGATGGCGACATGCGGCGTTTCCTTGGTTTGTTTTTTGTATTTGTTGCTTTTGCATTTATTGGCAGCGTAAGTGCCGCGACCGCCGCAGCCGCGAACACCGGCCCGGTGCTCGTGCTCGGCGACTCGCTTTCCGCCGCCCACGGCATCGCCCGCGATGCCGGCTGGGTAAACCTGCTGCAACAACGCCTCGCGCCGCGCCGCGTCGTCAACGCCTCGATCAGCGGCGAAACCACCTCCGGCGGTCTCGCGCGCCTGCCGCTGCTGCTGGCCGAGCACAAGCCCGACCTCGTGCTGCTCGAACTCGGCGCCAACGACGGCCTGCGTGGCCTGCCGCTGGACGAGATCCGCGCCAACCTCGTGCAGATGCTGACCCTGATTCGTGACGCCAAAGCGCGCCCGGTGCTGATCGGCATCGAACTGCCGATCAACTACGGCCCGCAGTACCGCGACGGCTTGCGCAAGCTGTATCGGGACGTGGCCGGCGAATTCAATGTGCCTTTGGTCCCGTTCCTGCTCGAAGGCGTCGCCCTCGATCCGGCGCTGATGCAGGACGACGGCCTGCATCCCAACGCGCAGGGCTAGCCGCGCCTGCTCGAGACGGTATGGGGCGTGATCAAGAGCCAGTTCTGATCCTGTCGCCGACGCGCGGGTTGATGCCTGCCGCATTCACGCGACCATCACCGGCGCCTCGCCACTCTTCACAAATGTGAAGACCGACGCTTCCACGGCGAGGAGGGGATATGAAGCAGCGCGAGGAACCGGCGGGCCTGATCCTGCTGATCGAAG
>JAAFHE010000204.1 GCA_013298265.1 Lysobacterales bacterium
CTCTTCCGATCTTCGAATCGCTGCGGCAGCGGTTCGATCTGCGCCGGTGCGGCCGTCGGGGCCGGACGCACGTTGGCGGGCGGACCGACGCGGCTCGACGGCACGGATACGGGGATGGGCGAGGACGATAGACGCGCGCTTGCCGCTGCCGCCGAAGCACCTTTCGGGCGCTCCAGGACATCTCCCGGAGGGCGATAACGAACGACGGGACTCGGCGCCAGCACGGGCAGCTGCTCCACCCATGGGACCGGCGTCACTGCGATCGGCATAGACACAGGTACCGTAGCTGCGCGCTGGGCGGTGGCAGCCCTGGCGCTTTCTTCGCGAACCGTCCGTTCCTGTTGCAGGCTCGCTGTCACTTCCGTCGGCAGGGATCCCCAGCGGACGCGCGGCAGTTCGGTCTCGTCGCCCAGCAGTACGAGGGTCAGCGCGTTGACCTGGCCGCCCGCATCGCGACGCGCGATCAGTTCGAATTCGCCGTCACGGCTGGCGAAGCGATCGTCGGCATAAGCGAACAGTTCGCGTCGCTGTGCACCACTGAACTGCAGCGCTGGACGCGTATCGCAGACGAACCGGGCCAGGACATCACTGTCCACGGCGTAATCCCCGCAGTAGTCACGCAGTTTGTCGGCGGCAAGCGGCTGCTCGGCGCGCGGCAGGGCCGGCGCGCGCCGACTCAGCCGCTGCACGGGCACGATGAAGCCGTTCTCCGACCAGCGCAGCGTCTCGATCTGTCCCCTCGCATCGCGCTGGAAGCGCAACTGGACCGGAGCGCCGGCGGCGCCGAACAGATCCGGTCCCAGGGCAGTGAGCGGCAGGGCCAGGCGACCGCTGGTCTGAGCGGTCAGCCCCCCAGGCGTCGCGCGGATCAGCAACTGCGTTCCCGGTGCAAATTCGTAGAGGCCGGCGAACTCCGCCGGATCGCCGGACAGGGCGGTCGCCTGCGCCGGTGGCGGCGGCAGGCTGCCCCCATCCAGTAGCGCCAGACCCAGTGGTGCGAGGCTTACTTCCGCCGTGCCGAACAACGCGACGGCTTCCTGGCGATCCGTGCGAAAGCCAAGAAACACGCTCTGCCCGCCCGCGCTCCCGGCTTGCCAAACCAGCGGCCAGCTCTGTTCGTCCTGGCTGACCGTGTTGATGCGCCAGCCCAGTCCCCAGTTCCCACGGGCATCGCGCGGCTGCCGCGACACCATCAGCGCGGCGCGCAGCGGCGACTCGCCGGGACGCAGCATCGCCCGCAGCAGTCGCACCTGATCGTTGACGCTGGAATACAGATGAACCGGCAGCGGCGCTGCGCTGACCGGCGGCGCAGGCCTGCCACTGCGGTGGCCGGTTGCGGCCTTTGCGCCATCGACGCCGGTCGCTCGCAGTCCCAGCGGTTCGCTCACGCGTTCCGACAGCGCCGCCGCGTAGCCGCCGCCATGGGCACGGCCCAGCAGCCACGCAAGCAGAATCTGGCCCAGTGCTGACTGACGCGCGCCCGGTTCGGCCGCTAGCCGATAGTTGGCCAGGAATGCGAGCAGATCCGTCTCCTGGTAGTCGCGCCAGAGGTTGTCCGTGTCCGTGGCAAACAGGTTCGCCGGCACCGGCGGCAAGCCGGAACTGTGGGCCGCGAGCTGCTGCAGGGTCAGCGCGCAGACGCGTGGATCGGCGCAGCGGAAATCCGCCGGCAGAAACCGGCTGATCGGATCGTCAAGACGGACGCGGCCGCTGCTGGCCAGCTCCGCGAGCAGCAGGCCGGTAGCCGCCGCCATCGCATCGCCAAGCAGGAAACGCGTATCGCCGACAGCGTCGTCGGCCGAGGCGGTGGGATAGGCCGACAGCGACGTCGTTGCCTGGAGGACATACGCGCTGACGACACGCGGCCAGCTCCCTTGCGCGGTTCCGCGTTCCAGGTAGTTCGCGACCGGCGCAGGGAGTGCGGCGCGATCCTGAGCGCCGGCCACAGCGCTGCCGCTCAGCAGTGCCGCGGTGAATAGTCGGAGTACGGTGCGCATGACGCGCAAGCATAGCCTTGCGCACCTGTCAGTGTGCAGGCGGCGTGTCACGCTGCGCAGTACAAAAAAACGAGGGCCATGCCGCGTCCGTGCTGAAAAAAAGGCCACGTCCGTGTGGCTTCAGGGTGCACCCTGTGGCAAGGAATGCGACGGATTCGACACTGTACCCGCGGAGAGGTTCCTCAACCGCATTTGTCCGGCGTTTCGCGCCAGACCACCGGATCCCAGTATTCGCCGCTGACACGGCTGTTGCGCTTGTCCTCGTTGAATTTCGCTGCGAGGTAGTACGTGGTATCGGCCTTGACGTTCACTGTCAGCGTCTTCACCTCGGGACCGTCGCCCAGGCGGGTAGGATTCAGGCGCCGGTAGACCTTGGCCGGGATCAGCTCGACCACTTTGACCACGTGCGTGCCGGCCGAAACACGGAACTGATGCACGCCGGCCGGTCCAGTTGACACGCCGTCGATCATCAGCAGCTTGACGCCATACAGGTCCCGCTGCGAAGGCGCCACGTCGAAATCGTTGAAGCGGCCGCAACCACCGGTACCGCTGTCGATCTTCGGTTCGCGCCGCGACAGGTTGGTGCCCGTACTGGCGAGCAGTTCGTCGCGACCGACCTTGAGATGGATCGGCGGCAGCACGATGCTGCTGATCTCGCCGCGCAACGTCAGCGGCTTGTCTTCGCGTTGCAGGCCGAATTCGAGCACGGTGCCATCGGACAGGGTATCGACCAGCGTGCGCATGGTAACGGCGGCCTGGGCGTGGCCGGCGGGGTCGGCGCCGAGGCCGACGAGACTGGTGCCGTTAACCGCAACGATGCGGTCGCCGGCCTTGATGCCCATGCGCTGCGCGGCGCTACGCGGCGTCACCCCAAGCACGCGCAGGCCGTCCCGTGCGCGTTCCGCGCTGGCGCTGTCGACGAGCAGGCCGAGGTTGTGCACGCGCCGTGCCGGTTCATCCAGTGTGAAGGCGATTTCCTCGCCGGACTTGTCGGCGAAGGCGCCGGATTCGATCAGACGGACCAGCGCCAGCTGCACCTCTTCTCCGAGGCGCTGCTCGACCGGGGTCGACTGGGCGGAAACCGCGGCAGCAATGGTCAGGCTCAACAGAGCTAACACGGGACGTATGAACATCGACATCAGCGTTCTCCACTCAAATCCGGGTCGGCTGCGCGCCACCGGCAGCCAACACGATCAAATTCGACAGCACGTCATTGCGCTGCTGCCACAGTGGCAGCAATTCGTCGACCGCGGCTCCGCGGTCATACGCCTGTTGCAACGCCAGTTCGACGGCGCGCAGCTCCGCTTCGTTCTCCAGCGGCGAGGCGGTCTGGCCAAACCCGGCATAGGCCTGTTCCAGTTCCTGCGAGCGACGCTCCAGCTGCGCCAGCGGACCGGTCGCGGCGAGTTGCGGTCGCGGTGCCAACGCAACCACCGTTGCCAGCGCAAGCATAGCCGCCAGACCGCCGCCCCAGCGCAGTACCCGTCCACGTAGCTGGCGGCGGCGATGCTCCGCCTCGATACGCGCCCACAGCTGCGCAGGCGGATCGAACTCCGGCAGGGCGGCCAGGCGCAAGGTCTTCAAGCTCAGCTCCGGCTCGGCCATGGCTGCATCTCCACTGCGGTATGGTGGGTCAACCATTCCTGCAGACGCTTCAGCGAGCGCGACAGGATGGACTTGGAATAACTTTCGGTCTGGCCGAACAGTTCGGCCAGTTCCTTGTGCGTATAGCCTTCGACCTCGTGCAGCACGAGGATCAGACGCGCGCGTGGCGGCAGCCGCTGCAGCAGCGCCATCACGTCGTGCGCATCCGAGGCGAGCAGGCCGGCCTCGTCGCTGACGTTCGCGAACAAGCGCTCGGGATCGTCCTTGTCGAGATGGCGCTGACTGCGCAACTGATCAATCGCCGCGTTGACGGTCATGCGTTTGAGCCAGGCTCCGAACGGGGCGTCGCCGCGGTAGCTTCGGATCGCGTCCATCATCTTCAGGAAAACGTCCTGGACGATGTCCTCGGCGGCTGCCGAGCTGCCGAGCACACGCATGGCCAGGGTATAGCAAGGCCGCGAGAAGATCCGGTAGATGGCCGCATGCGCCGTGCCGTCGCCGCGCCGCGCGCGAGCAAGCGTCACAGCATCGACTTCCTGGGCAAAACCGGTTCGGGATTCGGTCGGGGTCATATTCATGCAGAGGGCACGACGGAGACCAGCGCGCGGCCGTCGCACGCTAGCGCGAATTTCGCAACATCACATCGTCAGCCGCGCCGGGCGACGCGGATTTCCAGAATTCGTGCGCGCTCGACGAACAGCCGCGCCTGGCCCGATTCGCGGTTCACGCTGATGGTCACGCCGGCGGCGCTGACCTCGGTGACCTTGCCTTCAATTTCCTTGCCGCCGCTGGTGATGAGTACGACACGCGCACCGGACTGCCCTTCCAGCGCCGCGTAGGAGACCACGGCGAAGGGCCGTTCGCGCGGCGTCGTCTTCGACTCGGGCAAGCGATCGATGCGGGGCCCCTGCCACACCAGCGCCGCCGTGGAACCCGGCGGCGGCGGCGGCGCCGACGGCAGACCGGCCAGGCGCGGATCGAGTCGCGGGTCGATCCGCGGCGCCGGCGGGCGGGTCGGAATCGTCGCCGCGTCATTGACGGTCGCGGTGTCGCCGGCGATCGGTGCGGCGTCAGGCGGGAGCGCACCCGGTGCGATGTCCCGTGATTGCCGTGCCGTTGTCGCGGCCGGCGGCACAACGGGCACCGGCACTGCGACCGGAGGCGTCGGCGGCGGCACGGCATCGGGCGGCTTTGTCGCCGTTCCGATCGTCGTGGCCAGGACCGGATTTTCTTCCGGCCGTACGACGACGGTCTCCGGCTCGGGCTCCGCCAGCGGATCGTGCACCAGAGCACGATCGATACCGGCCAGCGCCTCGACCGGCTCGGCCAGGAAGAACAGCTTGAACAGCACCGGCGGCGCGTCGTTGTAGCGCGCGGTCAGGTTGAGCCAGCGCAACACTTCCTCGGGATCGTACGTGTCGTACTGCGCCGGCGCGATGTCCTCGCGCGGAAGGCTCAGCAGCTTGATCTCGCCGCCTCCGCGCAGCAGCTCGCGGTAGATCTCCACCACGCCTTCGGCCGGCACAATGTGCGATGCCTTGAGCCGTTCCTGCACGGCGGCGATGTGCCGGTCGATAAAACCGTCCACGTCGACCCCGGTTTCGCGTGCGCAGAACTGATTGCGCCGACGCAGGAAATCGCTGTCATGGAAGTTGAAGTCGGCCGAGGCGATGCGCACGCGCTCGCGCGCCACGGCGTCATCCAGCATCTGCGGGGTGAACTGGCGCAGCTCCGTGCGCAGGCCAACCTGCGCGAACGGCGCGTTGTCGATGCGCAGGTCGACTTCGAGTTGCTCGGCCGCCGCATCGTAGCGATAGTCGATGCTGAGCCGTGGCGATTTCGGCTGCACCTGCATGGACGTGAAGTCGGCGGCCTCGAGCCCTGCCGATCCGCCACAGGCGAAGGTCTCAAACGGAACCAGGCTCTGCGCACCAAACCAGAGCGGGGCATTGCCGCCGGCGATCTTGCGCAGCAACGGCAGGTTGATATCTTGCAGGTACACGCCGAGCTGCTCGGGCACGCCGGCATCGCGCGTGATGGCGCGACGCAATAGCCAGAGCACGCCCGGTGTATGCAGCCGCAGCGAGGACGCGCTAAAAGTAGCGGCTTCGAAGCCGGGCTTGGGTCGGAACTGCACGCCGCTGAGCACGAGGTCGCCATCGAAGGAGCCGCTGGCCCCGGTCCAGCTCAGCTCGCCCCAGCGCTGCAGGCTGCTGGCAACCCACTGCGCCTGCTGGCCCGCCGCCAGCCACAGGGCCAGCTTGAGGCCCAGCGCGAGGACTCCAGCCGACAGCAGCAGGTTGCGCAGCAGTTTCCACATGTTGACGGCAGCCTCGCAGCGGCATTGGGTGTTTAACCGGAACTTAGCCCGTTAAGCCCTGGCCTACAACTGGCCTTGGTACTGGTCTCGCCAGCCCGGATTCCTCTGACATCTTCTACTGCAAGCGTATCGGCGGCCTCGCTACGAACGGGGGTGAGAAAGGCAGGCTAGACCGGTGGCATGACATCGTGAAAACTTCGCACGTTGCGCGTCTCGCCGCGCCAGGCGAGATGCCCCAGCCAAGGTGACGGCAGGGGCAACCCATGCAGATGCCAGTGCGCTGCCGTACCGCCGGCGACATCGATCCGCAGCAGTGCTGGCGGATCCGCAGTCGCGTCGAACTCGAGCTTGTCCAGGCCGAAGGCCAGGCCGCGGCCCAGTGCTTTGAGCACCGCTTCCTTCGCGGTCCACAGGCGCAGGAACGCGGTTTCGCGCAATGCCTCCGGCGTGTTCTTGATCCACTGTGCCTCGGGGCCGCAGAAATAGCGCTGCGCCAGTTCCGCGTGTGGTCGCGGCCGTCCCGGCGACTCCAGGTCGACGCCGACCTCGACACCGCGGGCCAGCGCGATCACCGCGGCACTGCCGCTGTGGCTGAGGTTGAAGTCGAGTCCGCCCGCCGTCAGAGCGGGCTTGCCGTGAGCGCCGATCTCAAGCTCGCCGGCGTCCACGCCACGACGCAGGTACGCTGACAGCACGCGCAGCAGGAATGCCTGCGCCTGCCGCCGGTTCCCAGCCGGTCCGCATCGCGGGAATTCACAAAACCACAAGTGTATGTCCCGCGCACCCAGTGGCTGCGGCGGGGCGGCGGGCAGGAGCAGGGCAGGGTCGGGCATGCGGCATCGTTGGCTGCCCGGCGGCGGGTGGTCAAGCAAGCCGGCACGCCGTCCCTGCAACCAAGTTGGCAAGAACCGGGTTGACTACAACAGGCTCGAATACGACA
>JAAFHE010000205.1 GCA_013298265.1 Lysobacterales bacterium
ATCGGCCAACTGCCGCTGGGCAGCCAGGCCCAGCGTGACGCGCGTGGCCGCTACTCGGTCAACGGCGACGACGCCGACCTGAAATGGGACGACGGCGACGTCTTCACCAACGCCGTCAAGGCGACGGTGGAACTGAGCCTGATGTACGGCGAGAACACCGGCGCGTTCTTCCGCGGCTACAGCTTCTACGACTGGCATAACGTCGACCGCTACGATCTGTCGCAGGAAGCGCGCGAGAAGGTCGGCAAGGACACCAAGATCCTCGACGCGTTCGTCTTCCACAAGTTCAACATCGGCGGCCAGTCGGGCTCGGTGCGCTTCGGTCAGCAGGTCGTGAGCTGGGGCGAAAGCACCTTCATCCAGGGCGGCGTCAACGTCATCAATCCGATCGACGTGTCGAAGCTGCGCGTGGCCGGTGCGGAACTCAAGGAAGCGTTCCTGCCCGTCAACATGCTCTGGGGCTCGATCGGTCTGACCGAGAACCTGTCGGCTGAAGCGCTGTACATGCTCGAGTTCGAGCAGACCGAGGCGGATCCGGCCGGCACGTATTTCTCGACCAACGACTTCGCCACGCTTGGCGGCAGCTACGTGATGCTGAACTTCGGCACCATCCCGCAGCCTGTGATCAACCCGGACTTCTACTACGGCTACTGCTTCGGAAACTCCGGTACCGACAATCCGAACCTGCCGGCAGCGCTCAAGCCCGCCGCCTGCGGCGCGGCCGTGCCGCGCTCGCCGGACCGCTTCGCGAAGGACTCCGGCCAGTACGGCCTGCGTCTGAACTATCTCGCCGACTGGCTCAACAATGCCGAGTTCGGTTTCTACGCGCTCAACTACCACAGCCGCCTGCCGCTGCTGTCGGGCACTTCGGTCCGGAGCACCGCGGTCAACACCGGCCGCTACTTCGCCGAATATCCCGAAGACATCCGCATGTACGCGGTCAGCTTCAACATGCCGCTGGAAGGTCCGGGCGTCGCGCTGCAGGGCGAGCTGTCCTACCGCCCGAACGCGCCGCTGCAGATCGACGACGTCGAACTGCTGTTTGCCGCACTGAGCCCGCTCAACGTGGTGATTCCGGCACCCGGTTCCCGCTTCAGCAGCCAGCTCGGCCAGTACGGCCCGGGCCAGGAGATCCGCGGCTGGGAGCGCCACAAGGTGTCGCAGCTGCAAGTCACCGCGACCAAGGTGTTCGGACCCGGCAACTTCCTCGGCGCGGACCAGATTTCGCTGGTCGGCGAAGTCGGTTTCACGAACGTGTGGGACCTGCCGGATCCGTCGGTCATGCGCTATCAGGGCGATGGCACCGATACAGGCGGCGGCTTCGACGTGACCTCCGGTGCGCTGCGCAACCCGCAGACCCAGACCAGCGGTTTCCCGACGCCCTTCTCGTGGGGCTACCGCATCGCCGCGCGCGGCGACTACAACAATGCGTTCGGCGGTGCGTTCACGCTGTCGCCGCGCGTCGCGTTCAACCATGACGTCAACGGCATCACCCCGGGACCTGGCGGCAACTTCATCGAAGACCGCAAGTCCATCACGCTCGGCGTCGAAGCCAACTATCTGAACAAGGTGGCCTTCGACATCAGCTATACGGACTTCTTCGGCGCCGGCAATCTGAACCTGATCAGCGACCGCGACTTCGTCGCGTTCTCGGTCAAGTATTCGTTCTAAGCGTTTTCTGCGGGAGGGAAATTCATGACGATGCTCAAAAAGACCCGGACTGCGGCACTGGTGGCACTGGCCCTTGTGTCCACCGCGGCATTGGCCAAGGTCAGTCCGCAGGATGCGGCCAAGCTTGGGGTCAGCGGCACGCCGCTGACGCCTATGGGCGCCGAACGCGCCGGCAACAAGGACGGCACGATTCCGGAGTGGAAGGGCGGCATAACGTCGCCACCAGCCGGCTACAAGGTCGGTGACCATCACCCCGATCCCTATGCCGACGACAAGCCCACGCTGACCATCACCGCGGCGAACTACAAGGAACAGGGCGAGAAGATCGGCGCCGGCCAGATCGCCATGTTCGAAAAGTACAAGAACTGGAAAATGATGGTCTATCCGACGCGTCGCAGCGCGGCGTACCCGGCGCGTACCTATGAATACACGATCAAGAACGCGACCACGGGCGAACTCGTCGACAACGGCGAAGGCGTCGAGGGCGTGGCCGAAGGCGTGCCGTTCCCGATTCTCGACAAGGACCCGGTGAAGGCCGGCTACCAGGCGGTCTGGAATCACAAGCTCAAGTTCAAGGGCGTGGCCGCCATGCGCTGGGCCAACCAGGCGGCACCGACTGCGAGCGGCGCGTTCACGCTGACCCGCATCAAGGAAGAGCTGCTCGGCCTCTACTACAAGCCCGGCAACACGCTCAAAGACATCAACAACGTGCTGATCTACTTCTACCAGGAAGTCGTCGCGCCGCCGCGCCTCGCCGGCCAGGTGCTGCTCGTGCACGAAACCCTGGACTCGAAGAAAGAGCCGCGCCAGGCCTGGGTCTACAACCCCGGCCAGCGCCGCGTGCGCCGCGCGCCGAACGTCGCCTACGACAATCCGGGCACCGCGTCCGACGGCCTGCGCACGAACGACCAGACCGACATGTTCAACGGCGCGATGGACCGCTACGACTGGAAGCTGGTCGGCAAGCGGGAAATGTATGTTCCGTACAACTCGTACAAGGCGCACGGCGACAAGGTCAAGGTGGAAGACCTGGTCAAGCCGGGCTTCATCAATCCGGACTTGCTGCGCTATGAGCTGCACCGCGTCTACGTGGTCGAAGCCACGCTCAAGGCCGGCCAGCGCCACATCAATCCGCGCCGCACGTTCTACATCGACGAGGATAGCTGGCAGATCCTCGTGATGGATCATTACGATGCCGCCGGCAAGCTGTGGCGCTATTCCGAAGCCCCGAGCGTGAACTACTACGAAGTGCCGCTGCTGTGGTCGACACTGGAAACCCATCACGACCTCAAGTCCGGCCGCTACATCGTGTCGGGCCTGGACAACCAGGAAGCGATGTACGACTTCTCGTACCAGACCACGCCGGATATGTTCACGCCGCAGTCGCTGCGTCAACGCGGCTTCCAATAACCAGAGAGGCGACCTGCTGCAGCAAGGCCCCTTTTGTGCGGCAGCAGATCTCCACAACCCCGCCGAATGCGTGCTACGCACACATTCGGCCGCCCGGCCCGTTGGGCGTTCAGAGTGATCAGAACCTGTGGTTCTGAGCGATCACCGTTCACCCCCTTGACTCAAGGGGGCTCCAAAATCGGAGCGGGTTTTCTGCTTGCCGGGAAGGGGCTGGACATCGCGATTCCTGCATCAGCCGCCGCCGTTTTCGGGGCGGCTGATCGCGTTTTTGATCTGCGCTTGGATCTGCGCGTTGCAGAGGCTGCGTGCGGCCGTTGCGCGGCGGAGCGGCCGTGTCGGGCATGCTGCAATGCAAAGCGCCAAGGAATATTTCCCGCGCGACGGCGGCGATGCCGCACTAGCCCGGAAAAGTTTTGCGACAGCGCCGCAGCCGCCACGAGAAGTGCGCACGCGACCATTCCGCGACAGCACGCGATTGCGCTAAGGTGAGGCCGCTGCGGCGGGCATGCGAGAAACGTCAATCACAAGCGTCGTAAACGGCAACTGCGTGTCCTGCTGGGAATGAAGTATCGAATCGGCGCAGGCATCGCCTGCGTCAGCCGGACAGGGACTCGGACGGTCCTTGCCTACAGACTGCGAGGGGCTGGCTGATGGGACGTTTGCACAAACACGAATCGAAGACGGCGCTGTCGCTCTGGCGCTGCGCCCTGGTGTCGTCGCTGCTCGTCAGCGGCCTGGCCCTGGCGCAGGAGTCGAGTCCACCGCCGCCGCCCGCCGAAGCCGCTTCCGCTGGCAGCGCCGCCGCACCTGCGGCCGAACCCGCGGCGGCCACCGCAGACGCGCCGGCGGCAGCGCCACCGGCAAAGGCCGCACCGGCCGCTGCCTGGCCCGAACCCGTCAACAGTGCCGCGGAAATGATGCCGCTGGTCACCCAGTCGCTGCTGCTCGATCTCGTCGAATCCGGCAATCGCGCGATCGCGATCGGCGAGCGCGGCGCGATCATCCTGTCCGACGACCGCAGCAACTGGCGCCAGGTTGCCGATGTGCCGACGCGCGCGACGCTGACCGCGCTCAGTGCGGTCGGCAGCAAGATCTGGGCAGTAGGCCGCGACGGCGTGATCCTCGCGAGCGACGACGCCGGCGACCACTGGAAGGTGCAGCGCCGTGATCCGTGGCTGCCGCCTACCGACGCAGGCGGCAGCAGCGCACGCCACGGTGCGCCGCTGCTCGACGTACTGTTCCTCGATGAGAGCCGCGGCATCGCCGTCGGCGCCTACAGCCTGTTCCTCGAAACCAGCGACGGCGGCGCGACCTGGAGCGAACGCCAGATCCTCGCCGACGCCGCACCCGTCGCGACCGCCGCGGCACCGGGCGAGAAATGGACCTTTTCGCGCGAGGAACTGAAGATCGAAGACGAAAGCGAGCCGCACTTCAACGCGATCGCACGCACCAGCGACGGCTCGCTGCTGATCGCCGGCGAACGCGGCAGCCTGCTGCGTTCGCGCGACAACGGTGCTAGCTGGCAGCGCATGAAACTGCCCTATGACGGTTCCATGTTCGGCGCGATCGGATTCGAGGGACAGCGTGCCATCGTGTTCGGCCTGCGTGGCCATGCGTTCGAGACCGAAAACCTCGGCGATACCTGGCGGGAACTGCCGACCGCGACCGAACTGAGCCTGCTTGGCGGCGTGCGGCTGGCCGGCGGCGGCGTGGCGCTCGTCGGCGCGAACGGGCTCGTGCTCGTGCGCCGCAGCGCGACCGAACCGCTGCGCGCCGGCGCGATCGACCCTGCCGGCGCGCTGGCCGCGGTGCTGCCGATCGAAGGCGGCAGCGCGTTCCTCGTCGCCGGCGAGAACGGCGTCGCGCGCTACCAGCCACGCTGATTCGCTTGCACATGTAAAGAATTCCAGAAATTCCAGCCGCCGCCGATGCCGCAGCGGCCAGCAGAGCACGAGGGGACGACATGGCGGGTTCGATCAAGGCGGTAGACAATCCCAGCGCTTTCCACCGCTTCGCCGAGCGGGCCGTCTTCGGCAACCGCACCGTCGTGCTGGTGCTGTTCGCGCTGATCACGATCGCGATGGGCTGGTTCGGCGCGCAACTGCGCGTCGATGCCGGCTTCAAAAAGCAGATCCCGCTCAAGCACGAATACATGCAGACCTTTCTCGACTACGAGAAAGAGTTCGGCGGCGCCAACCGCATCCTCATCGCGGTCATGGCCAAGAACGGCGACATGTTCAGCCAGCCGTTCATGCAGACGATGGAGAAGATCACGCAGGACGTGAAGACCATCGAGAATGTCGATGAAGCACGCATCCGCTCGATCTTCACGCCGAACGTGCGCTTCGTCGAAGTGGTCGAGGACGGTTTCGCCGGCGGCAACGTCATCCCGCAGGAATTCACACCCAACGTCGAAGGCTTCGAGGCGACCAGCGAGCAGTTCGCCACGATCAAGGCCAACATCGAGAAGGCCAACATCGTCGGTCGCCTCGTCGCCAAGGATTTCTCCGGTGCGATGGTCTGGGCCGAACTCGTGCCGGAAGGCGGCGAAAGCCAGGTCAAGCTCGACTACCAGAAAGTCGCCAGTCAGCTCGAAGGCATCCGCGCGAAGTACGAGAACGACGCGACCAGCGTGCACATCATCGGCTTCGCCAAGATGGTCGGCGACATCAGCGACGGCGCGCGCTCGGTCATCATCTTCTTCTTCCTGACCATCGCCTTCACCTGGATCCTGCTGTTCCTGTATTCCTCGTCGGTGAAGCTCGCGACGCTGACCGTGTTCTGCGCGCTGATCGCCGTGCTGTGGATGCTCGGTGCGTTGAAGCTGCTGGGCTTCGGCATCGATCCGATGAACATGCTGACGCCGTTCCTGATCTTCGCGATCGCGGTCAGCCACGGCGAGCAGATGATCAACCGCTTCCGCGGCGAGATCTTCTTCGGCGGCCTGGAGGAAGGCACGGTCGAGGAACTCAGCCAGCGCCGCGGCGTTGACGCACAGACCGCGGCGCGACTCGCGTTCCGCATGCTGCTGGTGCCGGGCTCGGTCGCGCTGATCGCCGGCTGCATCGGCTTTGCGACCATCCTCATCATTCCGATCCAGATCATCTACGAGCTGGCGATCACGGCCACGGTCGGCGTCGCGATCACGATCCTGACCGATCTGGTCCTGCTGCCGGTGCTGCTGTCCTATTGCCAATTGCGCAACCTGGAAAAAAAGCGCGAGTACCGCCTGCGCCAGCTGACCCAGTTCGACAAGATCTGGTCGTTCCTGGCGAAATTCAGCCGTCCGGTGCCCGCCGCAATCATCATCGTGATCGGCGTCACCGGCTGGTTCTTCGCCAAACAGCACGGCCACCAGGTGATGATCGGCGACGCGGAGAAGGGCGTGGCCGAGCTGCGGCCCGAAGCGCGCTACAACCAGGATGCCGTGCTGATCAGCGAGAAGTTCGCGCTCGGCGTCGACATGCTCAACGTCATCGCCGAAGCACAGCCCTCGGCCTGCACGACCAGCTATCCGGTCATGGAAACCATGGACCGCTTCGCCTGGCACATGCGCAATGTCGAAGGTGTCGAGCAGGTCATGACCTTGCCGATGGCCGCGAAGATCGTGAATGCGGGCTGGAACGAAGGCAACCTGCGCTGGCGCGCGCTGCCGCGCGATCCGGATACGCTGCGCATGGCCACGCAGGGCTTCGAGACCGACTCGGGCATGCTCAACAGCGACTGCAGCGCCATGCCGATCATGATGTTCCTCGGCGACCATCGCGCCACGACGATCG
>JAAFHE010000206.1 GCA_013298265.1 Lysobacterales bacterium
CGGCGTTGCCTACGACTACGGCAAGATCGACGTCGCCGCGGCGCTGAAGTGGTACGCGAAGGCCTACGAGGTCGGCCAGATCGCCTTCGGTAAGGAATCAGGCAACATCGGTTCCTTCGCCGCCGACTACGGCACCCTGCTACGCAAGAGCGGCGATTTCGCCGCGGCCGAGCCCGTGCTGCGCCGGGCCAGTGCGAACACGACGCTGGACAACCCGCTGGGCAACGGCTTCATGTCGCGCATGAACCTGGCCATTGTGCTGGCCCGGCGCGGGCAGTGGGACGAAGTCGCCACGCTCGTCGCCGAATGCGAGCAGGCCGACGCCGAGTTTCGCGAAGACCCGGAATTCAAGAGCGACTGGGATGCGCTGCGTGCTGCGCTGGCGCGGCAGAAGGGTTCCTGAGCCTGCGGCCGACGCCTGCGGGCCGGTCCGCGATCAATCGCAAAAAAATGATCGAGTTCGGCTCCGGAGCCCGCGTCCGCGTTCCCGATACCTCGCCACGCCCCGCGCGCGTTGGGATCGACTCCCGATACGAACGCCCTGCGAGGACGCCGTGTTCAACCCAAAGGACTTTTCATGAGGCACCTGCCGATACTCGCAGCCTTGCTGCTGCCCCTGTCGTGGGCATCGCCCGCTGCGGCGCAAACATCACCGGTTCTGCCGAACGACTTCTGTTTTTCGTGGCAGAACCAATCGCAGTGCTACCCGAGCATGGCCGCCGCGGAGGCGGGCATGAAGGCCGTCCTGCCGGCCAGCTATCGGAACGTGATCCTGGCCAAGACGCCGTATCCGACTGGCATCGTCGCTTGGAATACCGGCCTGGAAGAGTGGCGTGTGGATTTCTATATTCCAGACCAGCCGCCCGAACAGACCTTTCCGCGCGGCTACTCCCAAGGCTGGCGCGGCGCGCCTGACGTCTGCCCGGCGGCCGGCGATCCGCTGTACCCGTACCTATGCGATTCCGAAGACAGTGCGGTGGAAGCACTGTACGGATTCATGCGCAATGAGTATCCCCAATGCACTTTCGTGCGAGGCGGCTACAAGAACCAGTGGGCGCACCCGTTCGCCCAGATCAGCACCTATCCATCGGACCGCCGCTACGGCGTCATCAGCTATACGAACAGCAATCTGACGCCCGACGGCAACCGCAAATACGACTATACCGTTCAATGTCCCGGCTGGAATCCGCCGGACCCGAGCCCCCGCAGCATCTATCTGGGATCGTCCCGGAGCTTTCTCTGCCCCGACCAGTTCGGGCCGGTCGAGGGTTATGGCGCGTCCCAGTATTCCAACGGCGGCGCCTTGCCGATCATCGGCGGACCGCTGTGCCGTCCGTGGCTCGCCATGCCCCAGATCCAGTTCAAGATGCGGCAGACGGCCAGCTGTCCCGCCGGCAACAATCCGGGACCCTGCCACCCGGCCACCGGCGACAAATCGCGCGCCGAAGTCGACTTCGAGTTCGCCGGTGAAGCGTTCACGCGCCACTACCACTCGCTGCAGCAGACCGGAACGCTGCCGGTATTTGCGCCGGGCTGGACCTATACCTTCAGCGACCGCGTGCTCGACGGCGGTGCGACCAACATGCGCATCATCCGCGGCGACGGCAATGCCGAGTACTTCCTGCCGCTGGCCAACAACGAGTACAAGTCGAGCCAGTCCACGCGCAAGAAACTGGCCAAGCTCGGCGACGGCAGCTACCGGATCTATGACGAGACGGGCAAGGTGCTGTTCTTCAATACCGCCGGCCGCCTCGTGCGGCAGGAGCGCTCGCTGTCCGGCCTGCAGGCGATCGACTTCAGCTACGAGGGTGAGAAGCTGGTGCGTGCCCAGGATCACGCCGGCCGCGCGTTGACCTTCGTCTACACCGGAGAACGTTTATCGCGCATCACGCTGCCCGACGGCAGCGCGGTCGACTACAGCTACGACGCCGACGCGAACTTCGAACGCGCCACCTATGCCGATGGCAGCAGCAAGCGCTACCACTACAACGAAGCAGGGCTGTCGCTGGCCAACGACAAGCATGCGCTGACCGGCATCACGACCGAGAACGGCCTGCGCTATTCGTCCTACGGCTACAACGCCAACGGCCGCGTGAATCTCAGTCAGCGCCACAAGGGCGACGGCACGTTCGTCGAAAAGACCACGATCGACTACGCCAACCCGCAGCAGCCGGTCGTGACGCTGCCCTATGGCGAAGTCGTGACCTATAACCTCGTGCCCGAAGCGGCGTACACGCGCATTACCAGCATGTCCAGCAGCCGCGGCACCTACCTGAGCACGTACCCGGGCAACGGTTCGGGTGCGACACAAGTGGGACTCGTTGGCAGCAACAGTACGCGGTTCGTCTTTACCGACAGCTATGAAAGCGAGCGCTACGAAGCATTCGGCAAGCCCGAAGAACGCAAGTTCGTCACCGTGCGTGATGCGGCTTACCGGACAACCTTGCGGGAGATCCAGGCCAAGTCCGGGACCACTTACGTCACCCTGCAGCGCACCAGCTATACCTACAACAGCCGCGGGCAGGTGCTGACGGCCACGATCACCGATCCGGCCACCTCAGCATCGCGCACGACCACGCTGAGCTACTGCGAATCCACCGATGTCATCGCCGGCATCTGCCCGCTGGCGGGCTTGCTGAAATCCGTCGATGGTCCGCGCAGCGATGTGGCCGATGTGACCACGTTCACCTATCGCGCCGCAGACGAGGCCGGCTGTGCCAGCTCGCCGTCGAGCTGCCAGTACCGCAAAGGCGATCTTTGGACCGTCACGAATGCGCGGGGCCATGTCACCGAAGTCGTCAAGTCCGACGGCACCGGCCGGCCGCAGGCAATCCGGGATGCCAACAGCGTCGTCAGCGACTTCGAATATGATGTCCGTGGCCGCCTGACCGCGCGCAAGCAGCGCGGCACGAACAACAGCACCGAATCCGATGACCGTATTCTGGGCATCGAGTACTGGCCAACCGGTCTCGTCAAACAGGTCACCCAGCCCGATGGTTCGTACACGGCGTATGACTACGACGACGCGCACCGCCTGACCTCGGTCCGCGACAGCGCCGGCAACCGCATCGACTACACGCTGAACACCGCGAGCCGGCGGATCAAGGAAGAAACCAAAGATCCCAACGGCGTGCTGAAGCACACCCTGAGCCGCACCTACAACACGCTGGATCAGCTGCAGAGTCAGATCGATGCCTATGGCCGTGCGACCACATTCAGCTACGACGCCGAAGAAAACCTGGATCGCAGTACCGACGCGCTGACCCGCGTATCCGACAGCGATCACGACGGTCTGGATCGTCTCAAGCGTGTGCTGCAGGACATCAACGGCATCGCCGCGGAAACCACGTTCGGCTACGACCCGCTGGACAACCTGACGCGTGTGACCGATCCCAATGGGCTGGACACGCTCTACACCTACAACGGCCTGGGCGATCAGACGCAATTGCAAAGTCCGGATACCGGAACGACCACGTATACCTATGACGAGGCCGGCAACCGCACGGGACGTACGGACGCCAATGGCAAGGTGATTACGTACCGCTACGACGTGCTCAACCGGCTCAAGATGGTCGACTACGCCGCGGCTGTGCCGGACGAAGCGTTCACCTACGACGTTGCGCTGGGCGACTGCCCGAGTGGCGAGAACTTCAACGTCGGGCGCCTCGGCAAGATGATGGACGAGAGCGGCAGTACCGCCTATTGCTACAACCGCTTCGGCGATCTCGTGCGCAAGGTGCAGCGCACCGGAAACAGGACCCTGACTTTGCGCTGGCAATACGCGGCCAATGGCCGTCTGCTGAAGCTGATCCAGCCCGGCAATGTCGAGATCGACTATTTGTACGACGCGCTCGGACGCGTCACCGAAATCGGCGTGAACAATGGATCCGGTCGCAGCGTGCTGCTGACGGGAACGACGTATCACCCCTTCGGTGCGCCGGCGCAGTGGGCTTATGGCAACGGCCGCGTGATGACACGCGACGTCGATCTCAACTATCTGCCCAGCCGCATCCGCAGCGGTAGCGCAAATGCGTTCGACTACGCCTACGGTTTCAACGCCGTCGGCAACCTCACCCAGCTCAAGGACGGCAGCACGAATGCCGTACTGCGCAACTACGGCTACGACGGGCTGGACCGGCTGACCAGCGATACGGTGGGCGCCACCAGCGGCTACCCGCGCGAGTACCGCTATGACAAGACCGGCAACCGCACGGCAGCGACCAGGCTGGTCTCGACCGGCGGCGGCGGACCCGGCGGTGGCAGTAACACCTACCAGCCCCAGTGGTTCGACTACGCGTATGCGGCGGGCAGTCACCGCCTCGTCAGCGATGGCGCCGAGCCGCGCGAAAACGATGCAGCCGGCAATCTGGTCAAGATCGGCAGCGACAGTGCACCGGGCGGCGCGCGCAAGGTCTTCAGCTACAACGAAGACAATCGTCTGAGCGCGGTGTCGCGCCTGGGCACGACGCTGGCCACCTATGCCTACAACGCCGTCGGTCAGCGCGTTCGCCGTATCGCTTCTGGTATCGAGACCATCAGTCTGTATGACGAGAGCGGACAGTGGTTAGGCGACTACAACAGCTACGGTGCCGCGGAACAGCAAGTGATCTGGCTAGGCAATCTGCCGGTAGGCGTGATCGTCGGCAATGGTGCGACGGCCAAGCTCTACTACGTCGAAGCCGATGCGCTGGGTACGCCGCGGTCGGTAGTCGATCCGGTTCGCAATGTGACGGTATGGCGCTGGGGTCTGGAAGGCGAAGCGTTTGGTAGCGACTATCCGAATGAAGATGCGGATGGGGACGGGGTTGTTTTCAACTTTGACATGCGGTTCCCAGGGCAGCGGTACGACAGCGCGACCGGATTGCATTACAACTACTACCGCGACTACGACCCTGCTACGGGCCGATATGTAGAGAGTGATCCGATTGGGCTGGAAGGTGGAGTCAGCACGTACTCATATGCGGACAACAACGCATTGATAAATATGGACCCCGATGGACTACAGTTCTTTCCTTATTCAAGGAATTTGAACACAAGGCCGCCGTATAGAATTCCTGATCAGGTCGCTCGAGAGGCAAATGCGGTTTGGGGTGTGGCAACAGTGGGAGCCACTGTAGGTACAGTTGGACCCATTGTAATTAGCGGTTCAGTAACTGGTGCTCCTGCTGCAGCATCTGCGGCATGGAACACGACAGCAAACGTGTGCAAGTCCAAAAAGGCGAGGGAGGCAGCGCTAGATCTTTGCGTTGTAATTGGTTTGTGCCTTTCTCCAGGAGGAAGTCCTAGATCTTGGATAGAGCATCAAAGAAGAGTTCAGGAGATGACGGAATCGGCGCGGCGCGCGCCCCGTCGAACAATCAACGTGGCGCCAAAACCGAAATGACGGGAGTGCAGTAATGTCATTTGCCGCGATGGTTCCGGACAACCCGGTAACCCTATTCACCTATTGCGAGACGCGGCCGCGTTAGAGCACCAAGTTCGCGTAGAGGTTGGACGTTTCCGTTTGTGCGTTCCAAATCGTGACCACGCAGAAAGCCACACTAAAACGGAATGGCACTGACTTAAGCCCCATCATCCCCGCGTAGGCGGGAATCCAGCGCCTTTGCTGGGTCGAAAAGGCTGGATTCCCGCCTACGCGGGAATGACGAAAATCGGGATGCTGCGCTTAATTTTACTGTGTTAAAAAATAGATATTATCCGCGCACCTTCATCAACCACAAGAGGTGAGGAATGAGCGGGAGCATCGAGAGTCGATTCGAAGCGTATTGCGACCCGATCATGGCGGCGCTACTGCATGCGGACCGACATCAGCCCGCCCAGTGGTATTTGAAGGGCCTGATGTTGCCGGGTGAAAGGAAGAGCATTGAGCCGATGGCGGCGCGCGTGTGCCCTGGCAACGTGCGCTCGGCGCATCAGTCGATGCATCACTTGGTGGCCGATGCCGACTGGGAGGATCGGGCGGTGCTTGGCGCAGTGGCCCAGAACGTGGTGCCGGAGTTGCTGAAGAAGGATTCACAGTGCTGGTGGATTCTGGATGACACCTCGCACGTGAAGAAGGGTAGGCATTCGGTCGGGGTGGCCCGGCAGTACAGTGGGCGGTTGGGCAAGACGGACAATTGTCAGATCGCGGTGAGTCTGTCGCTGGCGAATACGCACGGCAGCGTGCCGCTGGATTATCGGCTGTACTTGCCGCAGGAGTGGACCGATGACAGCGCTCGCTGCCGCAAAGCTGGTGTGCCGCAGGAGATCGAATTTCGCAGCAAAGTCCAGATTGCGCGTGAGCAGATCGAAGCGGCTCTGGCCGCGAATGTCCCACGCGGGATCGTGTTGGCCGATGCGTGGTATGGGAATGAAGCGCAGTTTCGCGATTGGCTTCGACTGCAACAATTCGACTACATACTGGCCGTTCGGGCGAACACCAGCGTGTGGTGGGGCGAGCATCAACCGTTGCCGGCCACCGGTGATCGGCGACTCAAGCGCGTGCAGCGCGATGCAGAGCATCGACCGATCAGCGTGCTGGAACTCGCACGAGCGTTGCCCGCCAACCACTGGCGCAAAGTCACTTGGCGCGAAGGAACCCGTGGGCCCTTGAGTTCACGTTTTGCCCGCGTGCGGGCACGCGCAGCCAATGGCGATCGTACTCGGGACGAAGAGTGGCTACTGATCGAATGGCCGGCAGGAGAAGCCGAGCCGGTGCACTACTGGTTGTCGACGTTGCCACCAGGCACCTCCTTCAAGACGCTGGTGGCCCATGCCATGGGCCGATGGATGATCGAACGCGACTACCTGGAACTGAAATCCGAGCTGGGGTTAAGCCACTATGAAGGGCGCAACTGGCGTGG
>JAAFHE010000207.1 GCA_013298265.1 Lysobacterales bacterium
GCAGCACCGCGCCGACGCCCTCGCCCGGTACGAAACCGTCGCCGCCGGTCCCGAAACTGTGGCAACGCCCGCTCGCCGACAGCATGCGGCTGCTGCACAGCATCGCGTAGTTGGCCGGATGCAGGTACAGGTTCACGCCGCCGGCGAACGCCAGTTCGCACTCGTCGCGCAAGAGGTGTTCGCAGGCTTCGTGGATCGCCGTCAGCGACGCCGAGCACATGGTGTCGATCGGCATGCTCGGCCCTTGCAGGTTGAGCGCGTACGACACGCGATTGGCCAGCGAACCGAATGATGTCCACGGCGCCACCATCTCGCCGCGACGCCACAGCTCGGGGCCGTGCAGTTCGAAGCCGGTCTTGGTGATGCCGGCGAAGACACCGACGCGACGCTGATGCGCGCTCGCGAAGCGCTCGCGCGTATAGCCGGCGTCTTCCATCGCTGCCCAGCACGTTTCCAGGAACAGCCGTTCCTGTGGATCGACGTTTATCGCCTCGCGCGGCGAGATATTGAAGAACAACGCGTCGAACTCGGCGAAGCCGTCAATGAAGCCGCCCCACTTGGCGTAGCTGCGGCCGGTCGCGATCGCGCGCTCCCTGTCCGGTTCGAAGAACCCGTCAAGCGGCCAGCGCTCGGCCGGGATCTCGGTAATGCCATCGCGGCCGTCGCGCAGGTTGTCCCAGTACGTATCGACGTCGCGCGCCTGCGGATAGCGGCCGGCAAGGCCGATGACCGCGATAGCGCGCGAGGACGGCACGACAGGTTCGACCGGGGCGATCGGCGCGGTTACGCGCGGTGCCGGCGCAACCAGCGGCGCTGCCGCCTGCGCTGCCGCCGGCGCTGCCGGCGCTGGGGCGGCAGACAGAGCCGGCGCCTCGAGCATCCCGCACCAGCGCTCGCACGCGGCGCGGTGCTCGCGCACCAGAAAGTCGCCGAGCTCGGCCAGTGTCGGATATTCGTAGAACAGCGTCTTGGACAGCTCGCCGAAGATGCCCGTCAGTCGCTTGTTGAGCTGCATGATCAGGATCGAGTCGATGCCGTAGCTCTCCAGCGGCTCGGCCGCATCGATCTGCGCCAGGTCGAGCTTCGTCACCGTACTGAACAGACGGCGTAGCTGCTGCAGCGTACGCGGCCTGAGCTCCGGCGCTTCGCCTGCCCACGCCACCGGCGCGGGCGCCGCATCCGAAACGACCGGCGCGGACGCCGTCCCGTACAGCACCTGCACCTGGGCCGCACCGCTGCCGTAGGCGCGATACAGCGCCTCCAATCCCTGCGCTGTCGGCATCGCGTCCGCACCCAGCGCGCGCATGGCTTCACGACGCGCGACCCCGACCTGCATGCCGCCGTCTGCCCACAGCGGCCAGCCGATCGACACGCTGCGGCCCTGGCACTCCCCGCGCGCCACCGCCTGGTTGCGCTCGTGCGCATACGCATCCAGGAACGCATTCGCGAGCGCGTAGTCGCCCTGCCCCAGGTTGCCGTACGCGCCGGTCGCCGACGAGAACAGCACGAACGCGTCGAGCCCGAGGTGACGCGTGGAGCGGTCGAGATTCACCACGCCGCGCACCTTCGGCGCCAGCACCTCGCGGTACTGTGCTTCGGACTTGCGCAACAGGAAACCGTCCCGGATCACCCCGGCCGAATGCACGATGCCGTCCAGACGGCCGTAGCGCTCGACGATCGCCGTAACGAGCTGCTCGACCGCGGCGGCGTCGGCTACGTCCACACTGCGGCAGTCAACCGTGAGTCCCGCCGCCTGCAGTTCATCGCGTGGCGCGGAACGGCCTGCCAATACCACCGTCGCCGTGCCGACATCGCGGCCGATCGCCTCGGCGACGATGCGTCCGAGTCCACCGCCACCACCGGTGATCAGATACACGCCATCGCGCTTCCACGGACGGACCGCCGCGGCCGGACCCGGCAGCGGACGGCAATGACGCTCCTGACAAGCCATTCCCGTGCAACGCAGCTCCGCCGCATCGCTGGCCGCGCACCGCGCCAGTTGCGCAGCGATCCGCCTCGCGTCCGCTACCGCCTCGATGCCCACGACCTGGCCGCGCAGCAGCGGCTGCTCCAGACGCGCCGTCTTGAGCAGACCGGCCAGCGCGTACAACGTCTCCTCGCCAGCCGGGATCACGACCTGGATCAGCAGCGGCGTGCGCGGCTTGCCTTGCAGCCAGGACTGCACGCGCTGCAGCAGTTGCCAGCCGTAGTGCTCGAAACGCTCGGCTTTGTCGCCGCCCGCGTCGGACAGCATTTCCACACGCGCCGATGGCCATGCATCAGCAGACACGACATCACATCCGCCGGCAAACAGCACCCAATGCTCGCCAACCGCCGCAGCCGGCGACAGGGATGATGACGGCTCCCACTGCGGCGTCAGCAACATCGCCTGCAGCGTTGCCGCATTCGGAATGACCGCCGGTCGCGGCTCGACGAGCACCGAATCCATCGCCGGCGCCGGCGTCGGTTCCGCATCCGGCAGCCAGTAGCGCGGCCTCGCGAAGGCATAACCGGGCAAATGCACGCGCCGCGGCGCAGCCGGGCCGCACAAGAGCTTCCAATCTACCGCAAATCCCTTTATCCACAACTGCGCAATCTTGCGCAGCTTGCCCTTGGCAAGCCACTTCGCGACGAGCTCGGCGGAGTCCTCGTCATCCGTCAAAAGGCCGACGGCGTCACGATACTGCCGGCACTCGCCGACGAAGCAGTCCTCGTCGGCGCGCACCGTGCCCGTCTCCACGAACGACGCGAGTCGCGCCTTCAGCTGCGCCGCATCCGCCGTCACGATGGCCAGGCGATGATCGAACGCTTCGCGCCCCACCTGCAGCGTGTAGGCGAGATCGGCCAGCGGCACGTCGTCACGGTCGAGATGCGCGAGCAGCCGTTGCGCCTGTGCACGCAGCCGATCGGCATTGCGTGCCGAGAGCACGACCACGGCAGGCTCCGCAAAGTCCAAGGTCTCGCGCGGCTCACGGAACTCCTCGAGGATCACATGGGCGTTCGAGCCGGTCGCGCCGAACGAGCTCAGCGAGGCGCGCCTCGGATAGGTGACGACGCTTCCATTCTCGCGGTGCTTCGGGCGCCGCCATTTCTCCGTCCGCGTCTGCACGACGAACGGCGAGCTCTGCCAGTCGATATGCGGATTGAGCGGCTGCGCGTGCAGCGACGCGACCAGCACGCGGTGCTTGAGCTGCAGCGCCACCTTGATCAGTCCGGCGACGCCGGACGCCGCCTCGGCGTGGCCGATGTTTGACTTGAGCGACCCAATAGCGCAGAAGCCGACGTCCTGTGTGTAGTGGCGGAACGCCTTGCCCAGCCCTTCGATCTCGATCGGATCGCCGAGCGAGGTACCCGTGCCATGCGCTTCGACATAGCTGATGGTGCGCGCGGTGACGCCCACCTTGTGCAGGCATTGCCTGATCACGTCCGCCTGTGCGGTTGGGCTCGGCACCGTCGCTCCGCCGACCGCGCCGACGTGATTGACGGCGCTGCCCTTCACCACGGCGTAGACGGCGTCGCGATCGGCAAGCGCATTGCGCAACGGCTTGAGTACGACGACGCCGACGCCTTCGGCGGAGACATAGCCGTCGCCGGCTGCGCCGAAGCTGCGGCACCGACCGTCGCTGGCATGCATGTCGGCGATGCCGTAGGTGAGGTATTTGGCCGGATGCAGCGAAAGATTTACGCCGCCGGCGAGCGCGACCTCGCATTCGCCGTGACGGACGCTTTCGAGCGCCAGATGCACGGCCGTGAGCGACGACGAGCACAGGGTATCGACCGTGATGCTCGGCCCGTGGAAGTTGCAGAAATAGGAAACGCGATTCGCGATCATGCCGGCGGACAACGACAGCGGCAGCACCTGCCGCTCCTGCAGCCGCTGCGCGCCGACCAGCGCGTAGTCCTTGTGCATGGCTCCGGCGAATACACCAACCGACCGGCGCCGGCCGTCCTCGCCCAGATCGACCAGCGTTGCGGGCGTGTAGCCGGCGTCTTCGATCGCTGCCCACGCGACCTCAAGGAACTGACGCTCCTGCGGGTCCATCATCTCCGCATCGCGCGGCAGGATACGGAAGAATTCGGCGTCGAAGCATTCCGCGTCAGCGATGAAGCCGCCCCAGCGGGACATGTCCTTCCCCGATGCCGACTTGACCTCATCGAGCAGGCGCCAGTCCCAGCGCGAAGCCGGTACTTCAGTGATGCAGTCCTTCGCCGCCAGGAGATTGGCCCATAGCTCGCGCACGTCCGCCGCTTGTGGGAAGCGTCCGGCCATGCCGATGATCGCGATGTCGTTCGCATCCCCCGCGGCGCGCGGCGCGGACACGCGAACGGCCGGCGGTGCCTGGACTGCCACGACTGCCACAGGTGGTGCGGCGGTGGGTGCGCGCTGCGGTCGATCGGTGCTCCGCCACTGCGCCCCGTAGCCGGCGCTCAGGTGTTCGGCGAGATCGCGAACGTTGGTGTGCTCGAACAATAGCGTCGGCGGCAACGGCACCTGCAACCGGCCTTCGACGACTTGCACGAGCTCAAGCAGGCTCGCGGAATCGAGCCCGAGGTCGTAGAAGCCGGCGCGCGCGTCGATCTGATCGGCGGCCACGCCCAGGCGCTGCGCGACGATGCGCTGCAGAAACTCCTGCAGCTGCCGGCGCAGCTCGTCACCGGTCGCCGCCGTTACGGGCGACGGGTCCGGCACCGGCGTCGTGCGCCGGGCCGTTGCGGCGGGCCTGCTCTCGGGCGCCCGCTCATCGCGCGCCGAGGACGGATCGAGACGGCTCGGATCGCGCACGGCCTTGGTCGTCAGGTTCTTCAGTTCCGCGACCTTGGCGCCGGCGTCGTCGAACAATTCCAGCGTCATCGAAAACAGGTCTTGTTGCAGTTTCATGCCGTCGATCCGGATGCGCGCGACGCAGCGGTCCGGCAGCAGGTGCGATGCCCGGAAGGACTCGATCGCGATCGGCAGGAACAGCGTCGGCACGCCGGCACCCGGGGTGTCGGCAACGCTGCCGACGCCGATCGCACAACCATCGAGCAACGCCGGATGGAACATCAGATCCATGCCTTCGTGCGCGAACGCCGGGTCGACAGCGCAGTCGATGTAGATCGCGTCGGCGGTCGCGTAACGCGCGCCGCAGGGCTGCATGAAGCCGCCGTGGACCAGACCTTGTTCGCGGCATTGCCGATAGATCAGATCGAGTGACGTGCGCTCGGCGCCGGATGCGACGATAGCCTCGAGGTCGAGCGTCTCGTCGAATCGCTCCGGCTCCGTCGCGCTGAGCAAGACGCTGCAGTAGCGCCGACGCGGCCCGCCGGCCCGCGTGTCCTGGCCGTGGATCTCGATGCGCCAGGTCGCATCGTCAAGCGGGTGACGGTCCATCTCGATCAGGAGTTCGTCGCCGGCGACGATCGACAGCGGGTGGTAGATCGACAGGTTGCGCAGTGACCATACGCGGTAGTCGAGGCCTTGCTCCCTGAGTGCCTGATGGAGCAGGTCGATATACGCCAAGCCCGGCAGGACGTGGCGGCCATGCACGACGTGATCGCGCAGCACCGGGTGCAGCGCATTCAGGTAAAACTGGTCTTGCGTCGAATTCATCGCAATGGCTGCCCTAATAACCGTCGGCGTTGGTTTTTTTCCAGAAGTTTCTCGATGTCGACGCGGCGCGAATCGACACGACAGTCGTCGCCGGACGCGCGGCATCGAGATCAACCCTGTCGAGTTGCGGCGGATCCAGCGGTCGGCGCCGCGCGACGTAGTCCGGTTGCTCGAAGGCCTGCACGATGGCGTGCGCGTTGGTGCCGCCGTCCGCGAACGAGTTGATCGCGGCGGCCCGCTGCGGCGCGTCCCACGCTGTGAGGCTGCGGCAAAAGCCTATCCCGGCGCCCGCCGCGTCGAAATGCTGCAACGGCTGCTGCGCCGAGAGAAACGGCACGCGTCTGCGGTGGTTCAGCATCAGCACGACCTTGAGGAAGCTCGCGATGCCTTCGGCGCAGAGCGGATGACCGATATTCGGCTTCATCGAGCCGAGCTCGCACACGCGATCGCTGCCGCCATACACCGCGGCGACCGCCTTCAGCTCAAGCAGGTCGCTGACCTCCGATCCCGCGCCGTTGGCCTCGATGTGCGTGATCGCACTCGCGGCTAGCCCGCTGCGTCGCAGCGCGCCGCGCATGACGTCGATCTGCGCCTGGACGTTCGGCGCCGACGGCCCCGCCGTGCGTCCGTCATTGTTTAACTCCAGGGCTTTGACCACGGCGTAGATGCGATCGCCGTCGGCTTGCGCCTGCTCGACGGTCTTGAGCAGCACCATACCGACGCCTTCGCCGAGGACGGCCCCCCCCGCGCGCCGGTCGAACACATGGAAGCAGCCGTCGGACTGAAGGATGCCGCGTTGCTTGAATAGCTGCACGGCCCCTGCGGTGTGCAACACGTTGACGCCGCCGACGAGCGCCGCCGTCGTGCGGCCGGTCTGCAGCGCCTGGATCGCGACGTCCATCGCCACGAGCGCGGACGAGCATGCGGCGTCCACGACCAGGCTCGGGCCACGCAGATCGAAGAACTGCGATACGTTGGCGGCGAGGAAGTTCTGGCCGGTCGCGAGTATCGGGTTCGGCGCGTGCAGGAGGCTCACTTCATCCACGCGATGCTGGCTGCGGGCGCCGAGGTAGACCCCGGTTGCCGTGCCGCGCAGCTCCGCCGGCGCGTAGCCGGCGTCGTGCCAGGTCTTGAGCGCCTCTTCGAGCACCAGGAGCGCCTGCGGATCCATCGCACGCGCGTCGGCCGTCGACAGCCGGAAATAGCTTGAGTCAAAGCGCCGCAGATCGTCGAGCAGCGCCGCATGCGC
>JAAFHE010000208.1 GCA_013298265.1 Lysobacterales bacterium
TCACGCGTCGGCCGGCGCGGCCGTGCTTGTCGCCGGCGACGGCCTCGAACTCGAGCAGATCCTGGCCAGCACCAGGCCGTCGGCGCCCGCGGCCGACCAGCTGCGCGGCGGTGGCGAATGCACGTTCCCGCGGCACGCTCTTGCAGCTGCGCATCGATCGCGCAGGCCTGCCCTGCTCCACTAGGTCGACGCCGACGTGGATCCGCGCTCACGCGTCGGCCGGCGCGGCCGTGCTTGTCGCCGGCGACGGCCTCGAGCCGGCGGCCGACCAGCTGCGCGGCGGTGGTGAATGCACGTAGCCGCCGCACGGTCCTGCAGCTGCGCATCGATCGCGCAGGCCTGCCCTGCTCCACCAGGTCGACGCCGACGTGGATCCACGCTCACGCGTCGGCCGGCGCGGCCGTGCTTGTCGCCGGCGACGTCCTCGAGCTCGAGCAGATCCTGGCCAGCACCAAGCCGTCGGCGCCCGCGGCCGACCAGCTATATCCGGTACAGCCGAGATACATGTAAAAGCCGATCACAGAAACCCAAAATCACCCAACCATCAACTACTTACTGGACAAAATCCGTCGCAGCGCGACGGTTCCGCATGCGCTACGATGCAGCGGTTGGCGTGTCAGCCGATGGGCGCAAGCCTAGCGTTAGCTCCGCCCCTTCTGGGGCCTCGACCCCAGTGTCGGGATATCCAAAAGGTCCGTATCAAGACGGGCTATCTTACGCCTGTGTAAATGTTGATCGGAATAGCGCTAAGTCTTCAGCAAGATGTACAGCCGCTCGAATGCGTCCGCCGAAGTCGTAGTTGAATTGGTCGTTTAAGGCATAGATCTGCCTGTTGCAGTGAGCAATCGCCGTGTTGTTGAACCACGCAACCTCTTTAATTCCTGCAGGCCGGAAACCTTCCTCGCCCTGAAATTCGCCGATGACTGCTAGCTCACGGCTTACCGCAAAGGCGATCATCGTGTCGTTTCTTCCAACTCCAAAGCCGCGACACGGTTTGCCGTCCCTTTCCATCCGCCGTACCACAGGATTGTCTGTCGTTATGAAGCCCCCGGTAGCGTCGGGGTCTGTTTGAAAGACACGCCAGCGCCGTGGAAGTAGGCATGTTTTCACCATGTCGCTTATCGTGGTGAGCTCCAAGTACAACATGTAGTTTTGTTGTACGACCGGATCGAGCGAACGCGTTTCGATACATCTCTTCGCGTCCTCGAACGACATGTGCGGCAACACCAAGCCAAACAGAGGTGAGGCCTGCGCGAACATCTCGTATCGTTCGCGAGACGAGACCAGTTCTGCGGCTCCGCGATAGAATTCATCCTCCGTCGCTTCAACCAGCCTCGACCTTGTCGCAGGATTCTTTCCGGCCATCAGCGCGATGGCTGCTAGTACCCAGAACAAACCGTCCTTTTCATGAGATGGTTTCTGTCGAAAAATTTCGATCCTCGGGACTATAAGTTTTTCAAGTTCCCTTGTTTTTTTCTCGAAGTAGTCGGTCGGCTCGCCGTTCACTAAAGCGGTATTGAAGTCCTCCTTGTATCCCACTTTATCCGCGGTAGCGGTAAATTGCTTTCCGTCCTTGATGTCAAAGCACCACAGCAGCGCTTTTCTTTTTCTTTCTGCTGGTGCTCCGAAGTTGCTTAGGTGCCAAGCCGGGACGAAATGGTGCCGCCAAGACCGCCCTTGAGCTTCCATATCGAGCCTCCGTCTCAGTTGAAGATGAGTAGCATGAGCACCAGCGTGTGAAAGCCTGTCCCGGCTCTTGCTCGTTGCCATCCGTCTAACTCCGCCATACCCCTATAAGGTGGTAGTTATTGCCTGTCGCGGCTAGGCGAGTGAGGTACCGGACGTTACTGGTAACGTCAAGTAAAGAGTTAACAGTAACGTCCGCAAGCACTAGGCGCCGTGATCTTTTCTATGAATCAGAATCTCCATTTCCTTTGAGACACCTTCGAACCATCGAGCGAACTCGCTGCCGAACCGCTGATTGGATAATTGGGCGTGGCTATCGACAGCACCAGCAAGTTCAGGTAGCTCCGCAGCAACGAAAATCGAGCGGATAAGCCTCAATCTAACTCTCGCAGAATCGTACGCAGCGACGGCGATGTCAGCTTCAATTGCGACGCACAGGCGATGAACATCTTCGACCGCCTGTGCGCGAAACTCAGCAAAAAAAGGAAGGTTCATGATCTAGAGCGCGATCATGCTGCATGCTTGATCTGTTCTACGCCTACGCGATTCAGCATTGTTGCCGAAATTGGTAAACGAAAAGCGACAGTCTTTGCTGTACCGATAAGCAAAGGCTGGCTGATCAGCTCGACATCCAGGCCAAATGTACGCATCAACCGAGCAATTGAAGTAGTTGTAACTCCAACCATTGATGAGAGTCCTCTTTCCCATGCTTCCTGGAGCATTGCCCTGATCAATAACGCGGGCGCTGGGCTGAATCCCCATCCGCCAGATTGTTGCCCGGGAGCAATTGCGAGCCGACTGATTTCCCACGCAGTCCTTGACGACGGAACTTCGGAACAATTCAACATCTCCCCAAAAATATCTTTGAGCATGTTTGGACCGCTGGTAGGGAGAAGCCGCATGCAGCCTAAGCATTGGCCAGTGGCTTCATCTTCGGCGATGACATAAACAGGACCTAGAGCGTCGTACCAATCGACCTCTCGACCTTGCCTATCAACCGCAACTTCCCATTTCAGGCGCTCAGCGAACTGCACTCGACGTACACGAAACATGCTGTCGAGTAGCGCGGAGTCAACTCCTTGTCCTGCTCTGCCGACGATAATTCTCATGTGTTAGACCTCGGAACCGCGGAATGCGGTACCAATGGCCTAACGAATTGCTAACCGTTTGACAAACGGAATAATTTCCGTCCGTTTTTTAATCAAATCGCAACGAGTTTTCGCGTCAAAGCCACGGCAATTGCTGCTTGCCGGTTCTCAACCCCGAGCTTCTTGAAGATGTCGCGAAACACGTCGGTAACCCATCGTGTTTTTCGCCCCATCGACTCTGCAATCTGAGGAGTCGACCATCCGATAGCAGCGCGTTGCAGGCACTCAATTTCAGTCTTCGTAAGATCGTCGTACGAGATCGGTTCAACAAGAAGCTTGAGAGCAACTTCGTGGACGTTGTGAGCGAAGAAGAATAGTTCGGCCATCCTTGCGCTGGCCTCGACGGAAGATCGAAAGCTGTGGAACGCTACGCTCAATAGGCCCCACTTGACACCATGGTGAAGGGGAATCGTTATGCCGCCATCGAGGTGGAAGTCATGAGCCTCGAGAAAAATCTTGTTCGCTGGCAACAGCAATGAAGATGGGTCGTGCGGCAATTTCTGATAATTCGGCCAGAGGTAGGGCGTACCGTGCTGTACCGCGTGCAGGACCGTCGGATCGACGTCCGGATAACCCATGGCCTGATAGTGCTCTACCCAGGCCTTCGGATAGTCGCCTAGCCAGTGTCGTTTAGTGGACGGGGCAGGCTCTTCAAACGCGTATATCCAGTTCGACGCCCCGAAGTCTCCAACCAGAGCATCGACCCGCTTTGTCAGCTCAACAGGGTTCTCGCAGTCGAGGAGCCTCTGCAGGGTCACGAAATTCAGCTGCATCTCGTCATGGTCCAGTCCGACAGGAGTGGATTGTCCTCGGAATGGGGGAACAGACGTAATACCTTCCGTCCGCATCCGCCTTGAGGCGGATATACGGAAGGTTTTCCGCACGAAAACTGCGGGTTAACCCCTACTGATCTGCCACCTTTCATTTAAAAACATTGACTTATGGGTGATTGCCGGCCTACCACACAGAATGTTACGCTGCGTCACAGAACGTAACACTTTCCGTATTGACAGCTTTTTTAGGGTTTGGGGAGCGAAGAAGTGGTCGACCAAGTCGCAAATAGCTCGATCGCCGACACAATGTTTAACATTTGGGAGCGTAATGTGTACCCTCATCCGCCGGGCATTGAGCCTACGAATGCGGAAGAAGTTACGGCGTTGCGAATGATGCTCATGGGTGCTCCAGACGTTAGATTTCATGCCTTCGGGATTAAGGCGGCGGGCCAACGACCGGAAGCAGTCGAGTACGTTCTCACCGCAATTCGAGCTGGCTTCTACGAGCGGATCGAAAGGTTACTCGAAGAATCTAACCTGACCCCTCCGCCAGCTTCCAAGGACAACGTGGTCGCATTCCCTGCAGCTGTCGATCGGGCGGGGCGCAAGCGTTAGACAGATTGCGGATCAAGTGAGTGACTGAGGAAATGACCTAACTCACGTGCGTATTTGCATATATGTGTATATACACATATATTACGTATATGGACGGGGAGTCATGATGCTTCTGCTTCGATTCGCACTTCTGATTGTTCTGTTGGTCACGACGTCAAATGCTGGCGCCGGCCAGTACATCGTCATGGATGGTCAAGCTTACTCGGTGGGAAACGGAGCGCCGAATGTCTTGATGCCGCTCTTCATCATTTCGCCGAGCTCGTCTATGTCGCAGTGTTCGCGTCCAGGGGGGTCTCAACCCCCATCGAGCTCATATCAGATCTACTACGGACCCACCTACGCACCGCTGAATCTCACGGCAATGTGGGATCACGCATGTTTTACAGACGGCATCGGGAGAACCTGTGCCCTGCTCCTGTCCAGCAGCAGCGGTGATGTACGTTGCGCCGGAAATGTTGAGGTTCCTGCAATAGTGAATCTGATTTTCAGTTCAGGGTTTGAACAGTTTCAGCCGATCGCCGCAGACAACAGTGCACATCGCCTCCCCCCGGGCGATGCGGCCTTCCCATTGTGCGGCGATCGGCACCTCTCAACAGTCGAAGCATGCAGAGCCGAACCGCCCGCAAGTGTGGTGGCTCCAGTGGTGTTCAAGCTTAGGGCTGGGAACCGGACGTGGTGTGTGCCAGTTCCGTCTGGACGAGTCCAATGGAGAGCATCGCAACCTATCGTCGTCGAAACAAAGTCGACGGATCCTCAGACTCAGTGGGTCTGCCCTTAAACAAGCGAGAGGAGCGCTAAAAAGTATAACTAATTGGAAGGTGGCCCTCGCAGCGTGTGCTGCGAGGGCCTGCGGACCGGTTATCAACCTCGGCGCCAATTGTGCTTGGCGGCTTAGTGACGCCGAGGAACCGCCCGATCAGCGTGAGCATTGTGGCCTATCTCCGTTGCTCGCTGAAGGGCTCCAACCAGAACCCATCAGGAGAGCAAAAATGCTCGACGTATACCGTCACCGCGTAGCGAGTGGCTTTGTTTTTCTCGCGTTCGCGGCGCTCAGCCTCATATCGAGCTCTGCACTTGCAGAATGCGATCTTTACGTCACCGGCCCTTACGGTGTGCTCGGAGCTACAGGGTCTTCGCACACCTGGCGAGTCGAAGCGGGCAATCGCGGCTCGACTGATTGCTTAGCGTCCGGACCGAACGGTCCCACGCTCAATATCCCGCAGCCCGTTCCGGGCGGCACATACCCGCCCTCTGCCGACGCGTTCGCTCCGTTCGAGCAGAGCTATGTAGCGCACGCGATCTCAGGCCTTTCTTCGCTCTCTGGCGTGTCGTGTACGTTCAACACGCTTGGGCTGGGCGCGAATCGGCGGTTGGATTGCCGCATGCCGACGACCGTGCCGGCTGGTACGCGAGTTCTTGTTGACGTCACAACTGCGGTTTATCCCGACAATGTCTCGGCCAGCATGTGCGACAAGCTGCTGATCGCCGCTTTTCCGGCGTCCTCGCTTAGTCTGCTCAGTACTTCTGACGCCAACCCGAGCAACAACGCGGGCTATCTGACTACCGCAGCGTGCGGCTCCGGTGCGCCTGGCTTGCGGATTGCTACCAGCAAGTCAGTTGATCTTTCTTCGGCGTATGTTGGTGAGGTGATCAACTACCAGGTCACGCTCACCAATACGACAGCGGCTGACCCATCTGACAGCAGTGCGCTTACAGTTAATCATCAGCTGATCGATCAGCTTCCGGCGAACGTCGAATTTCTCTCTGTTACGACTCCGCTGCCATCCCTGGGTGGCTTTCAGTCGTGCGGATACTTGACGGGACCGCATCGCGTTGCGTGCTCGCGTTTCGCTTCGCTTCGTCCTGGCGAGACGATCACCGCGCAAATTGCGGTCCGAGCAATCGGCACTGGTCCCGCTGTCAATACATGCGCCGGCACTGCATCAGCGAGTGCTAGTCCTACTGCTCCTACTGCCGACAATTCCGCTTGCACCGCGTCGACACTGATCTCCCAGCCGGGAATCGAAGTCAGCAAAGTCGCAAGCGCGGACACGCTTCCCGCCGGCGCCCCGATCACGTGGACGATTCGTGTGCGCAACACGAGTAGCGTGAGTATTCCTAACGTTACCGTTGTCGACACGCTGCCTCAGAACTTGACCAACGTGAGCGTTGCTTCCTTGGCGTTCACGTGTTCGTTGCTGGGTGATCAGTTCACGTGTTTCACCGCATCGCTGCCACCTGGTCAGCACGACATTCTCATTACGGCTAATGCTCCGGCGGAATCTGGTGAGATCGTCAACGTGTGCGACGCAACCGCCGAATCAGGAACATCGGTTGTTGACGAAGATTGTCGCGCTACCACGATCGTGACCGAGGCGGCGCAGATTCGCGTGGCCAAGTCGGCGACGCCGGCGACGGTGCCTGCCGGCGGCACGATCACCTACACGCTGGCGGTCACCAACGATGGTCCCAGCTCGGCGACGGATGTGTCGATCACCGACACGCTGCCGGCCGGTGTGACGCTGATCAGCGTCGACGGCGGTGGCACCTTCACCTGTCCAGCCGTGGCGCCGGTCGTCTGCACCGCGGCGTCGCTGCCGGTCGGCTCCTACGC
>JAAFHE010000209.1 GCA_013298265.1 Lysobacterales bacterium
CTTGAATTCGGTGCTCCCAGGCGTGTGCTGGAGATCGGCACGGGGTCGGGCTACCAGGCCGCCGTGCTCGCGGGCCTCGTCGAGCAGGTCTATACCGTCGAGCGCATCGAGGAGCTGTTGCGCAATGCGCGCCGGCGTTTCCGCAAGCTCGGCATCGCCAATGTGCGCTCCAAGCACGATGACGGGCGTCTGGGCTGGCCCGAGGAGGCGCCGTTCGATGCCATCGTGCTGACTGCCGCCGGCGTCGAACTCGAAAACGCCTTGCTCGATCAATTGGCGCCGGAGGGCGTGCTCGTCGCGCCGGTCGGTGCGGCCGGGCGCCAGCAGCTCGTGCGTGTGCGCCCCGATGGCGATGGACGACTGCGCGAGGTGCTGTGCAAAGTCAGCTTCGTGCCGTTGCTGGGCGGTGTGCTTTGAACGAGCGCTGCAACGGATACGGAACTCAGGGAACGAATACCGCATGAAACTGTTCAAGCCGCTGTACGAGAAGGCCCTGGTATGGGCCGCGCATCCGCAGGCCGAGCGACTGCTCGCGGGACTGAGCTTCATCGAGGCCATCATCTTCCCGGTCATGCCCGAGGTGATGCTCGCGCCGATGACGCTGGCGCGGCCACGGCACTGGATCCGCTATGCCACGATCAGCCTGGTGTTCTCGCTGCTCGGTGCGGTCGTCGGCTACGTGCTCGGGCACTACGCGTTCGAGGTGCTGCGGCCGGTGTTCGAGGCGCTGGGCTGGCTGCCGCGCATCGACGAGATGGTCGGCAAGCTGCGCACCGAGGTCGCCGGCAGCGCCTGGGCCGCGTTCGTCATGCTCGTACTCGCCGGGTTCATCCCGGTTCCGCTAAAGATCTTCACCTGGGCGTCGGGGATTGTCGGCGTGCCGATGATCGCGTTCATTCCCGGGATGATCATCGGCCGCGGCAAGCGTGTGTATCTGCTGACCGGCGCCATCCGCCTCGGCGGCCCCAAGGCCGAGGCCCTGCTGCATAAGTACATCGAGTGGCTGGGCTGGGCGATCGTGGCGCTGATCATCGGCCTCGTGCTCTGGCTGCAGCTACGGCACTGAGGAAGGTCAGCTAATGCACCTCAAGCGCTACACCGTGAGGAATGGCAGGGCCGCCACGGCCCTGTCGCTGGCCCTGTTGCTGGCGGCCTGCGCAAGCACCCCGCCGGCGCCGGTCGAAGACATCGCGCTGCAGGAGCGGCGGCCGTCACTGGTCGAACCCGCGCCCAGCCCGCGCAGCGGCCGGAGCGTCGCGATCCACAAGGTCGCCGCCGGCGATACCCTGTATTCGATCGCGTTCAAGAGCGGGCTGGACTACCGCGAACTCGCGCGCATCAACCGCATCGAAAGCCCATTCCGCATTTTCGTCGGCCAGGAACTCAAGCTCGCCGATCCGCCGCCCAAGGAAAACGTCGCGGTGAGCGCGCTGCCCGCGCCTTCGTCGGGTCACACCATCACCGCATTGCCCGACGCGCCACGCAAGGGCGTGCCGAACGCGAGCGTCGATCCGCGCGCCGTGCGCAGCGCCACGCCACCGAGCAATGAGCGCGCCGCGTCGCCCACGGCCGTCAACAAACCGCCGGTCAATTCGGTTGCCGCCGCGACCGCTCCCGCGCCGGCCATCGCGCCGGTCCCGGTCCCTGCGCCGCCGGCACCGGCCAGCACCGTCGTGCCGGCGGCCGATCCGGTTGCCGTGCCGCCGAAGAGTGGCGCGCTTGCGCCGGGCGCCAACACCACCGCGGTCGCGACGCCGGGTCCGGTCACGCCGGTGCTCAACAGCGGCGGTGTGAGCTGGCGCTGGCCGGCCAGCGGCAAGGTCGTCGGCACTTTCGTCAGCGGCGACCAGACCCGCCAGGGCGTCGACATCGCCGGCAGCGCCGGCGCCAACGTCGCCGCCGCCGCCGACGGGACCGTGGTCTACAGCGGCAACGGCCTGCTCGGCTACGGCGAACTCGTCATCGTCAAGCATTCAACTTCGTTCCTGTCCGCCTACGGCCACAACCGCAAGCGGCTCGTCAAGGAAGGCGACACGGTCAAGGCCGGCCAGGTCATCGCCGAAATGGGTGGCTCCAATAGGGAAATGTTGCATTTTGAAATACGCCGCAACGGCAAGCCGGTGAATCCGCTGGAATACCTGCCGGCGCGGTGAGGGGCGAGAAAAGAGCGGAGAGGAGTGAGAAAAGAGTGATGTCAGGGAATCGCTGACCTCTAGTCGTTTCTCGCTCAGCGTCACTCGCTACTGCCGGGAAACCTCTGAACGCGACGGGACAGATCTTCGCTTTTGGAGCCCCCTTTAGTTAAGGGGGCGGCCAAACGCGCAGCGTTTGGCGGGGTTGTGGAGATCTGGTGTAGATGAAAGAACGGCAGTCTAATAACTTGTTTCGAACTCCCTGAGAGTATGCTGGCGCAATGAGTTCGACCGGGCGCGAAGAACCCTCGCTGGACGCCGATGACATGCTGGCTTTGCTCGACGTCGTCGAGCCGCAGCAGGGCGATGAGGCGCGCAATTCCACCAGCGCATACCTCAACGAGATCGGCCTGATCCCACTGCTGGATGCGGTCGGTGAACGCAGCCTTGCCGAGCGCGTGATGGCTGGCGATGCCGAGGCGCGCCGGCAGATGATCGAGGCCAATCTGCGTCTCGTTGTCGCGGTCGCGCGCAGCTATGTCGGGCGCGGGGTGCCGCTGCTCGATCTTATCGAGGAGGGCAATCTCGGCCTTATCCGCGCGGTCGAAAAATTCGACGCCATGCGCGGCCTGCGCTTTTCGACGTACGCGACCTGGTGGATCCGCGAGTCGGTGCAGCGTGCCCTGATGCAGCAGCGCACCGTGCGCGTGCCGGTCCATGTGCTGCGTGAACTGGCCCAGGCTCTGCGCGCGCGGCGCGAGCTGGTGCTGGCTCTGGAACGACAGCCGACCCAGGACGAACTGGCCACGGCGCTGAACAAGACGGTTTCCGAAGTCTCGGCGCTGTTCTGCGTGACCGAGGAAATACGCTCGCTCGACGCGCCCATGTCCGATGCGGACGATCGGGCGTTGGTCGAACAGCTGGCGGCTGAAACCGGTCATGCCAGCGCGAGCCGCGAACTGGTCGAATTGGCCGACGTGCGCCTGCCGGGCTGGCTGGCCAAGCTCACGCCGCGGCAGCGGCTTGTGGTCGAACGGCGCTACGGCCTGGCCGGCCATGCGGCGCAGACACTGGCCGAAATCGCCGCCGATCTGGGCATCACCCGGGAACGCGTGCGGCAGATCCAGGTCGAGGCGCTGCTGCGGCTGCGCCGCATCGGCGAGGCCGAAGGCATGACGGGCAAGGGATAGCCCAGGACTTCAGGGCAGGATGAAGGCTGCGACCACGCGACGGCTTTCGCCGACGAGCACGTTGAAGGTCCGTGCCGCGGCGGCGTTGTCCATGACTTCGATGCCGATACCCCGGCGCAGGAATTCGGCAAATAACCATTGGGTCGGGAACACGATGCGCGGACCGGTGCCCAGGATCAGCACGGCAGGCTTGAGTTCCACGATCGGTGCGATGGCGGACTCATTAATGTCGGACACCGCCCTGACGGGCCAGCCCTCGATGGCCTGGTCCGGCGCCAGGATGAAACTGCCGGCGAGGTCGCGATCGACGACGGTGATGGCCTCGGCGCCGACTTTGCGGACAAACAGGTATTCGCCGGGGCGGTTCAGCGACAGCTGCATGGCGGGCTCAGCGCGGCAGCGCGATGGCCGGCTTTTCGGTGTTACGGCGGAAAAACACCGCGGTGCGGCCGATGGTCTGTACGGTTTCCGCGCCGGTCGCCTCGGCCAGCCGGGTGGCCTGGGCGGCAAAATCGCTGCGGTCTTCGGCCGGGATGCGCACCTTGACAAGCTCGTGGTGGTCCAGGGCCAGGCTGAATTCCTGGATCAGCGCATCAGTGACGCCCTTGGCGCCGGCGAGGATGACGGGTTTCAGGTCGTGGGCGAGACCGCGCAGGTAGCGGCGCTGGCTATTGCTCAAGGGCATGGGATCTGGGCAAGGACGCGGTGCTGCACCGCAGGCAAGGCGTACAGGGTATCATGCGCAGCCGTCGACCCTGCGGCCCGCGCCGGCCCGCCCAACCCTCATGTCGTCACGCAGCAAGAGCAGCCAGCGCTGGCTGCACGAACATTTCAAAGACCCGTACGTCAAGAAGGCCCAGGCCGAAGGCTATCGGTCGCGCGCCGTGTTCAAGCTGGACGAACTGATCGAGCGCGACGACCTGCTCAAGCCGGGCATGACCGTGGTCGATCTCGGTGCAGCGCCCGGCGGCTGGTCCCAGCTGGTCAACGAGAAGCTCAAGAATCGCGGCCGTATCGTCGCGCTCGACATTCTGCCGATGCAAGGCATCTCGGGCGTCGACTTCATCTGCGGCGATTTCCGCGAGGACAGCGTCCTGGCAGAACTCGAGGCGCGACTGCAAGGCGCCCAGGTGGATCTTGTGCTGTCGGACATGGCCCCCAACATGAGTGGCGTGGACCTGGTCGACCAGGCACGTGCCATGCATCTTTCGGAACTGGCGCTGGACTTCGCCAGTCGATGGCTCAAGCCCGGCGGCGATTTCCTGATCAAGCTGTTTCACGGCGTTGGTTTTGACGAGTACGTAAGGAACTTGCGGACGGCATTCACCCGCGTCAGCATCCGTAAACCCAAGGCTTCGCGGGCACGATCCAACGAAGTCTATGCACTGGCCCGAGGCCGGCGCGCGTAAGGAGTGTATTGATGAACGACATGGCCAAGAACCTGCTGCTCTGGCTCATCATCGCGGTGGTCCTGCTGACGGTGTTTCAGAGCTTCAACCCGCGCGGGACGAGCACGCAGGATCTCGCCTATTCCGACTTCATGGACAAGGTCGAGCACAACTCGGTCGCCGAAGTGCTGGTGCACAACGACAACCGCACGATCGAGGCCAAGCTCAAGGATGGCAGCTCGGTGCGCACCACGGCGCTGCTGACCGATGCGAACATCAGCGAGCTGCAGAAGAAAGTCGACAAGATGCGCGTCGAGCCGACCGACAACGGTTTCTCGCTGCTCGGCATCCTGGTCAACTGGCTGCCGTTCCTGATTTTCATCGGATTCCTGATCTACGTCATGCGCCAGATGCAGTCCGGCGGCGGCGGCCGCGGTGCGATGAGCTTCGGCCGTTCGCGTGCGCGCCTGCAGGGCGAGGACCAGGTCAAGATCACCTTCGCCGACGTGGCCGGCTGCGACGAGGCCAAGGAAGAGGTGAAGGAACTCGTCGATTTCCTGCGCGATCCGGGCAAGTTCCAGAAGCTCGGCGGCAAGATTCCGCGCGGCGTGCTGATGGTCGGATCGCCGGGTACCGGCAAGACTTTGCTCGCCAAGGCCATCGCCGGTGAGGCGAAAGTGCCTTTCTTCACGATTTCCGGTTCCGACTTCGTCGAGATGTTCGTCGGCGTCGGCGCCGCGCGTGTGCGCGACATGTTCGAGCAGGCCAAGAAGCACGCACCCTGCATCATCTTCATCGACGAAATCGACGCGGTCGGCCGTCACCGCGGTGCGGGCCTCGGCGGCGGTCATGACGAACGCGAGCAGACCCTGAACCAGCTGCTGGTCGAGATGGACGGCTTCGAAGGCAATGAAGGCATCATCGTCATCGCCGCGACCAACCGGCCGGACGTGCTCGACCCGGCGCTGCTGCGTCCGGGCCGTTTCGATCGCCAGGTGGTCGTGCCGCTGCCCGATGTGCGCGGCCGCGAGCAGATCCTCAAGGTACACATGCGCAAGGTGCCGGTGTCCGGCGATGTCGATCCGATGGTGATCGCGCGTGGGACGCCGGGCTTCTCCGGCGCGGATCTGGCCAACCTCGTCAACGAGGCGGCGCTGTTCGCCGCGCGCGAGAATTGTCGCGAAGTGATCATGAGCCACTTCGACCGCGCCAAGGACAAGATCATGATGGGCGCCGAGCGCCGCTCCATGGCGATGAGCGAGGACGAGAAGCGCAATACGGCGTATCACGAAGCGGGCCATGCGATCGTCGGTCGCCTCATGCCCGAACATGACCCGGTGCACAAGGTCACCATCATCCCGCGTGGCCGCGCGCTGGGCGTCACCATGTTCCTGCCGGAAGGTGATCGCTACAGCTACAACCGCACGTTCATCAACAGCAACCTGTGCTCGCTCTATGGCGGTCGCGTTGCCGAGGAACTGATCTTCGGCGCGGACAAGGTGACCACCGGTGCGTCCAACGACATCAAGCGCGCGACCGAGATGGCGCGCAACATGGTCACGAAGTGGGGCCTGTCTGACGAACTGGGGCCGATCGCCTACGGCGAGCAGGAAGACGAAGTGTTCCTTGGCCGCTCGGTCACCCAGCACAAGAACGTGTCCGACGAGACTGCGCGCCAGATCGACGAAGTCGTGCGGTCGATTCTGGACAAGGCCTACGTGCAGGCGACGCAGATCCTTAGCGCGAATCGCGACAAGCTCGACGCGATGGCCAAGGCGCTGCTGCTGTACGAAACCATCGACGTGACGCAGATCGACGCGATCATGGAAGGTCGCGAACCGCCGCCGCCGAAGGACTGGACCGGCGGCGCCAAGAGCAACACGCCGGCCAGCGGCCCTCGCGGCGAAAGCCCGATCGGTGGCCCGGCCGTTACGCGGGATGCGACGGAGTGAGGCAATAGCCGTCCTTGTTCCTCATATGTTGGAACCTGAAAGGAACTGGAAAAGGCCGCTCACGCGGCCTTTTCCACTAAAGCGGATGTCAATGCTCAGCTCATGGAAAGTCGGAGCTCTCCTTGTCAACGGAAGTCGGAGAGCCCTCCCCTTCAAGGGG
>JAAFHE010000021.1 GCA_013298265.1 Lysobacterales bacterium
CTCACGGCTTCGCAGTCTTCGATCGTGATCGGGCGTTCGAGGTGGTCGATATAGATACGCAACAGGCTGTTGCCGCGGCTGGGCGCATACTCGATGCCAAGGCATTCGAGGCCCAGATCGGCGACTACAGGATTTATCAACTGGATGAGTTCGTCGTCTTTCACGCTGTCTTCTGCACAAACAAAAAATGGGCACTAAGGCCCATTCCATAGTCCGCCGTTGTCTCGCTTCCCAACATCGGCAACGCGCGCATCCTGCGCTGTCTTTCGCCGGCCACCGCCCATCCAGCTCGTAGGATTGGCAGACCCGGCGCTAGCAAAAAGGCCACACGAGGTGGCCTTTCGCTTGAATCCTGGTAGCGGGGGCAGGATTTGAACCTGCGACCTTCGGGTTATGAGCCCGACGAGCTGCCAGACTGCTCCACCCCGCATCAGAGAAACGGAAGTCTACGGATAGTGAGGGATTTACGCAAGCATTAAGAGTGATCTCAGCTGCATTGCGCGCAGGCTTCGTTCCCTGCCGCATCTCCTCACATCCTCGCCCTCTGACTGTCGCGCCGTCAGAGGGCCGTGCCTCGACTCAGGCACGCTCCACAAAAGCCAAAAGCAGTTTCCGCTACTGCACCGGTCGGCGCTGCGGCTTACGGCGTGATGCCGAGCGCACGCGCACACCAACCGTACAACGGCCCCCAGGTGACGCCGAGCACGAGCAATGCAAGGGCATTGATCGAGATCACGGCGCGCATGGGTGCGTCGGCCGGCTTGACGATGGCCGCTGCGCCCTCCGCCGGATCGTCGAAGTACATGACCTTGACGATGCGCAGGTAGTAGTAGATGCCGATGATGGCGAACACCGCACCGGCGATGGCGAGCCAGAGCGTACCGGGCACGGCAACCGCCTTGAGCACGAGCAGCTTGCCGAAGAAGCCGAACAACGGCGGCACGCCGGCCAGCGAGAACATGGTCAACGCCATCAGGAACGCGTACCACGGCGCACGCTGGCCCAGGCCTTTGTAGTCGTCTATTTCCTCCGCCTCGAAACCGGCGCGGGACAGCAAGAGGATGAGACCGAAGGCCACGGCGGCAGTCAGCGCGTAGCTGATCGCATAGAACATCGCGGCCGCATAGCCTTCCGGCTGACCGTTGACGAGGCCGAGGAACAGGAAACCCACATGCGAGATCGTCGAATAGGCGAGCATGCGTTTGAGGTTGCTCTGCATGATCGCCGCGATGTTGCCGATCGCGAGCGACAGCACCGCAAGCAACGCCAGCATCAGCTGCCAATGGCCACCGACGCCGTCGAGACCGGACTCAAGCAGGCGATACGCCATGCCGAATGCGGCCAGCTTCGGCGCCGAACCGATGAACGCGGTGACTGCGGTCGGCGCGCCCTGGTAGACGTCGGGCAGCCACATGTGGAAGGGCGCCGCGCCGAACTTGAAGGCAAGGCCGACGACGACGAAGACCAGGCCGAACAGCAGCAGGCCGCGCTGGGTTCCTTCGGCCGCCGCCTTGTGGATCGTGACCAGATCCAGCGAGCCGGTCGCGCCGTAGATCATGGACATGCCGTAGAGCAGCAAGCCCGAGGCCAACGCACCGAGGACGAAGTACTTCAAGGCCGCTTCGGAGGACAGCGGTGAATCGCGGTTCAGCGCGACCAGCGCGTAGGACGACAGCGCGAGCAGCTCAAGGCCGAGATAGACCATGACCAGGTTGCCGGCGGAGATCAGCAGCATCATGCCGAGCACGGCGAACAGGCAGAGCACATAGTACTCGCCGACGAACAGCCCGCGATCGCGCAGATACGGCCGTGCATAGACAAAGACCAGTGCGCTCGTCAGCAGCACGAACACCTTGAGAATGCTCGCGATGCCATCGCGCACGAACATGCCGCCGAACGCGGTAGGCGTGCCGAAGTGCTGCAGCACCAGCCAGCCGGTCACGGCCAGCGCGACGATGGACAGGTAATGCGTGACGCTGCGCTGCGCGGGCTTCAGGAACAGGTCGAGGAGCAGCAGCGCGCAGATCGCTACGGTCAGGAAGGATTCGGGCAGCAGGGTGAGGATGTCGTTAAGGCTGATCATGGTCGGTCCTTCACGCACCCTTGCTGATGACGATGTGCTTCACGAGCTCGGCGATCGGCGCATCCATGAGATTGCCCAGCGGCTGCGGCCACAGGCCGAACAGCAGCACCGCCACGGCCAGCGTAGCCAGCACGAAGGTCTCGCGCGCATTCATGTCCTGTAGCTGGGCGACCTTGTCGTTGGCGACATCGCCGAAGATCACGCGCTTGACCAGCCACAAGGTGTAGGCCGCGCCGATGATCAACGTGAACGCCGCCAGCGCGCCGACCACCGGGTTGTACTGGAACGCGGCCAGGATGACCCAGAACTCGCCGACGAAGCCACTGGTGCCGGGCAGGCCGCAATTGGCCATCGCGAACAGCACGAAGAAGGTCGCGAAGCGTGGCATGGGATTCACCACGCCGCCGTAGTCGCGAATCATGCGCGTGTGCAGACGGTCGTAGAGCACGCCGACGCTCGCGAACATCGCACCGGAGATGAAGCCGTGCGAAATCATCTGCACCATCGCACCCTGGATACCGATCGCCGCACCGTTCGCGTTGCCGCCGCGCGCCAGCGCGAGCGATATGAAGATGCCAAGCGTCACGAAGCCCATGTGCGCAATGGACGAATACGCGATCAGCTTCTTCATGTCTTCCTGCACCAGCGCGACATAGCCGACGTAGACAACGGCGATCAGCGACATCGCGATCACGAGCCAGGCGAACTCAGTGCTTGCGTCCGGAACGATGGGCAGCGAGAAGCGGATGAAGCCATAGCCGCCGATCTTCAGCATGATCGCAGCCAGCACGACGGAACCGCCGGTCGGCGCCTCGACGTGCGCATCCGGCAACCAGGTGTGCACCGGCCACATCGGCACCTTGACCGCGAACGCGATCAGGAAGGCAAAAAACAGCCAGGCCTGTTCCTGCGCCGACAGGCTGACCTGCGCCAGTTCCGCCAGTTCGAACGTACCGGTCTTGAAATACAGGTACAGAAGTCCGACCAGCATGAAGATCGAACCGAAGAACGTGTAGATGAAGAACTTCAGGGTCGCATAGACGCGCCGCGCACCGCCCCAGATGCCGATGAGGATGAACATCGGGATCAGCATGCCCTCGAAGAACACATAGAACAGCAGTGCGTCGAGCGCGCAGAACACGCCGACCATGAGGCCTTCGAGCACCAGCATGGCGGCCATGTACTGGCTGACCTTCTCATCGACCGAACCCCAGCCGAGGATGATCACGAGCACACTCGTGAACGTGGTCAGCAACACCAGCGCGACCGAGATGCCGTCGACGCCCAGGTGATAGCGCACGTTCAGCGCCTCGATCCAGAGCACGTTTTCCTGCAGGTACATGTTCTTCAGCAGGCCCAGATCCGGCGCGCTGCGTGCGAGCGCGTCGGCCACGGCGTGGTTGAAGCCCGACAGCATCGCGAGGCTGACGATGAACGTAAGTACGGCGACACCGAACGCGATCGCGCGCGCAGCGCCGGGACGCTTGTCGCCGGCCAGCAGCACCGGAATCGCACCGAGGATGGGCAGCCATATGAGCAGGCTAAGCCAGGGCCAGTTCGCAAACATTGTCATTATTCCCTTGTGCGCCAACTCAGCGTGCCAACCACAGACCGGCCAGCAGCACGATCAGCCCCATAATCATCGCGAACGCGTAGTGGTACAGATAGCCCGACTGCACGCGGCGCACGCGGGCTGCGATACCGCGCACCAACGCCGCCGAGCCGTTGACGATGCCTTCGTCGATCACTGCAACGTCGCCGCCGCGCCACAGGCCGCGGCCGAGCTTGAGGCCGCCGCGCGCGAACACCGCAAGATACAGGTCGTCGATACCGTACTTGTTCTGCAGCAGGCGGTAGAGCGGCGCGAACATCGTGGCTGCGCGGTCCGCGACCGAACGGTTGAACAGGTATACATAGGTGGCGACGGCGAAGCCGGCCAGCGCGAGCCAGAACGGCGGCGCCATCAGCCCATGCAGAAGCATTGCCCAGGGGCCGTGCCATTCGTGCGCCAGTTCGGCCAGAGGGCCGCCCTCTTTCACTACGATCGCGCCGGCGAAGTAGTCGCCGAACAGCATTGGTCCGATCGTGAGCCAGCCGATGATCACTGACGGAATCGCCAGCAGGATCAGGGGCAGGGTCACGACCCAGGGCGACTCGTGCGGCGCGTGTTCCAGATGGCCCGGCGCATGATGGCCGTGGTCATCGGCGTGGTCGTCCGCATGAGCGGCGTGATGTGCGTGATCCTTGTGCTCGACGACGAAGCGTTCCTCGCCGTGGTAGGTCATATAGATCAGGCGGAAGCTGTACAGCGCGGTGACGAACACGCCGATCAGCACACAGAAATACGCATAGCCCGAGCCGGCACGATGCGATGCGTGCACCGCCTCGATGATGGCGTCCTTGGAGAAGAAGCCGGAAAAGCCCGGGAAGCCGGTCAGCGCGAGCGTGCCGATCCAGCCGGTGATGAGCGTGACAGGCATGTACTTCTTGAGGCCGCCCATGTAGCGCATGTCCTGCTCATGGTGCATGGCCATGATGACGGAGCCGGCACCGAGGAACAGCAGCGCCTTGAAGAACGCATGGGTCATCAGATGGAAGATCGCCGCGGAGTAGGCCGATACGCCGAGCGCGACAGTCATGTAGCCCAGCTGCGACAGGGTCGAGTACGCCACCACACGCTTGACGTCGTTCTGCACGATGCCGATAAGGCCGGTGAACAGCGCCGTGGTTGCGCCGACGATCATGACGAAGGACAGTGCCGTTTCCGACAGTTCGTACAGCGGCGACATGCGCGCGACCATGAAGATACCGGCGGTGACCATCGTCGCCGCATGGATCAGGGCCGAGATCGGTGTCGGGCCTTCCATCGAATCCGGCAGCCAGACGTGCAGCGGCACCTGCGCCGATTTGCCCATGGCGCCGATGAACAGCAGCACGCCGATCACGGTCGCCGCTTCCCACTGGTGTCCGGCAAGCACTTCGAGCGTCTTGCCCGCCAGCGTCGCCTCGGCCGACTTGAACACGACGGCGTAGTCGAGCGAGCCGAACCAGAACAGCACCGCAGCGATGCCGAGCAGGAAGCCGAAGTCGCCGACGCGGTTGACCAGGAACGCCTTCATGTTGGCGAAGATCGCCGTCGGCCGCTTGAACCAGAAACCGATCAGCAGGTACGACACCAGGCCGACCGCTTCCCAGCCGAAGAATAGCTGCATGAAGTTGTTGCTCATGACGAGCATGAGCATCGCGAACGTGAACAGCGAGATGTAGCTGAAGAAGCGCTGGTAGCCGGGATCTTCGTGCATGTAGCCGATGGTGTAGATGTGCACCAGCAGCGACACTGAGGTGACCACGACCATCATGACCGCGGTCAGACGATCAACGAGAAAGCCGACGTGCGCGCTCAACGGACCGATTTCGAACCAGGTGTACAGGTTCTCGTTGAATACGCCCCAGCCGCCGGTGGACTGCTGGTAGAGCGCGTAGCAGGACAGCAGGAACGAGACGGCTACGCCGGCGATGGTGACGCTATGCGCGCCGGCGCGGCCGACCTGCCGGCCGAACAGGCCGGCGACGATGGCGCCGAACAGTGGCGCGAGTGCGATGACGATGAGAATCAGCTTGGGCGTGATCATCTTCCGCTTATCCCTTCATCGAATCGATTTCGGCCACGTTGATGGTGGCTCGGTTGCGGAACAGCACGACCAGGATGGCCAGGCCGATCGCGGACTCCGCCGCGGCGACCGTCAGAATGAAGAACACGAAGACCTGTCCCGCGGGGTCGCCCAGATAACGGCTGAAGGCGACGAAGTTCATGTTCACCGCAAGCAGCATCAGTTCGATCGCCATCAGCAGCACGATGACGTTCTTGCGGTTGATGAAGATGCCGGCGACAGAGATGCAGAACAGGATCGTGCCGAGCACGATGAAATGCGCGAGCGAGATCATGCGGCGTCTCCGTTCTTCGGACCTTCGCTGGCCATCTTCACCACACGCAGGCGCTCGTCGCGCTGCACCAGCACCTGCTGGCTCGGCTTCTGCGTGCGCACGCCGCTGCGCTTGCGCAGGGTCAGCGTCACCGCGGCGATCAGCGCGACGGTGAGGATCAACGCGGCGATCTCAAACGGCAGCAGGAACTGCGTGAACAGCGCCTTGCCTAGCCAGGCGGTATTGCCGCCGGCGGCGATCGCGGGATTCTCGGGCAGTGGCAACGCCTGCAGGGACTTCAGGCCGATCAGGCTGAGCATCTCCACGAGCATCACGACCGCGACGATCACGCCGACAGGCAGGAAGCGGATGAAGCCTTCACGCATCGACTCGGGCTTGATGTCGAGCATCATGACCACGAACAGGAACAGCACCATCACGGCGCCGACGTAGACCACGATCAGGGCAAGTCCGAGGAACTCGGCTTCCATCAGGATCCAGATGCCGGCCGCGGTGAAGAAGGTCAGCACGAGGCTCAGCGCCGCGTGCACGGAGTTCTTCAGCGTGATCACGGCCAGCGCCGAAGCGACCAGCACCGCGGCGAAGGCATAGAACAGTATCTGCTGCGTCATCGGGCGTTCTCCTGCGCGCTCAGCGGTAAGCCGCGTCTTGTGCGCGTGCGGCCGCGATCTCGGCCTCGTAGCGGTCGCCCAGGGCCAGGAGTTTCTCCTTGGTCAGGATGTTCTCGCCGCGTTTTTCAAAGTGGTACTCGTGGATATCGGTCTCCACGATCGAATCGACCGGACAGGACTCTTCGCAGAAGCCGCAGAAGATGCATTTGAACAAGTCGATCTCGTAGCGCGTGGTACGACGCTGGCCGTCGCTGGCGCGCGGCGCCGCGTCGATGGTAATGGCCAGCGCCGGGCACACCGCCTCGCACAGCTTGCACGCGATGCAGCGCTCTTCGCCGTTGGGATAGCGGCGCAGCGCGTGCAGGCCACGGAAGCGGTTGGACTTGGGAATCTTTTCCATCGGGTACTGCATCGTGTATTTCGGCTTGACGAAATACTTGCCGGTAACCCAGAGACCCTGCAGCAGTTCCAGCAGGAACAGGCTCTTGACGTAGTTGAGGACGCGATTCACGGGGTGACTCCCGGGCCGATGGTCACGCCGCCGAAGAAGGCAAGGCAACCGGCGACGAAGGTCCAGGCGATGGTGATCGGGATGAACACCTTCCAGCCCAGGCGCATGATCTGGTCATAGCGGTAGCGCGGGAACGTCGCGCGGAACCACAGGAATAGAAACGACATCAGGAAGGCCTTGGCGAACAGCCACCACCAGCCCGGCGCCGACAATATGCCCAGACCCCAACCCTGCACCGGCGACAACCAGCCGCCGAGGAACAGGATCGAAGCCAGGAACGCGACCAGGATCATGTTGGCGTATTCGGCCAGGAAGAAGATCGCGAAGGCCGAGCCCGAATATTCGACATGGAAGCCGGCGACGATTTCCGATTCGCCCTCGGCCACGTCAAACGGCGCGCGGTTGGTTTCGGCTACACCGGAGATGAAATAGATGACGAACATCGGTAGCAGCGGCAACCAGAACCATTCGAGGAAGCCTTTGCTGCCGGCCTGCGCGTCGACGATGTCGGACAGATTGAGGCTGCCGCAGAGGATCAGCACGCTGACCAGCGCCATGCCCATCGCGATCTCGTAGGACACGACCTGCGCGGCCGAGCGCATCGCGCCGAGGAAGGCGTACTTCGAGTTCGACGCCCAGCCCGCGAGGAGGATGCCGTAGACGCCGAGGGAGGTCATCGCGAGCAGATACAGCAGCCCCGCGTTCGCATTCGACCAGGCCAGCCTGTCGCCGATCGGCACGACCGCCCACGCGGCCATCGCCGGCGCCAGCGCCAGCAGCGGCGCGAGGTAGAACAGGAAGGAGCTGGCCTTTTCGGGAACCGTGATTTCCTTGAACAGCAGCTTGAACACGTCGGCGAAGGCCTGCGCGAGTCCTAGCGGACCGATCTGGTTCGGCCCCATGCGGACATGCATCCAGCCGATGACCTTGCGTTCCCACCACACATACATCGCCACCGAGATGATCAGCGGGAGCATCGGCAGCAGGATCAGGCCGATGAAGGTGGACAGCGTCGGCCACTGGACGACGAAGTTGTTGAGCAGCGCGATCAGGGAGTCCATGCGCCTATGCCTTGCTGATGCTGAGTTCGGCGCCGTAGGCCGGCAGCGCTGCGGTCTCGCCGTAGCCCGCCTCGATCCAGGCACCACCGCGCGGCACGCCGGCGCTGAGCACAACCGGCAAGGTCGCGGTGCCGGCGGCGCCGGTGACCTTGACCATGCTGCCGTCGTCGATGCCGAGGCTGGCCGCGTCCAACGGATTCAGGCCGAGCCCTGCCCCGCTGTTGAGCGGATGCGCCTGCAATGCGGTCGCGCGGCGCACCACGGCGTCACTGCGGTAGATCGGCACGGTCGCGATGCGCACGAGGCCCTTGGCTTCCTGGCGGCTGGCCACTTTGGCGTGCACTTGCGGCGCGATCGTCGCGGTCTTCGCCGCGAGCGTGGCGCGCAGCTCGGCCAGTTCGCTAAAGTCGAAACCCGCGACGGCGAGCTTGCCACCGAGCGCGCGCAGGACCTTCCAGCCCGGACGCGCTTCCCCCGGCGGCTTGGCGCCGGCCGCAACGGTCTGGCTGATGCCGTTGAGGTTGACGAGCGTCGCGTCGGTTTCCGGCAGTGCCGCAATCGGCAGGATCACGGTTGCGACCGCCTTGATCGCATCGCTTGCGAACGCGCTGAACGCGATCACGACATCGGCCTTGGCAAGCGAGGTCATGGCCAGGCCGCCGTCACCGAAATCGTAGGGCGGCTCGGCGCCGTAGAGCACATAACCCTTGCGCGGCAGCGCGAGCATGGTGCGCGCATCAAGCCCGCCGCTGGCCGGCACGACGCCGCTGCGGCTCAGGCCCAGCGTGTTCGCACCGAGCGGCACTTCGTTATAGCCCGCGTCCGTCGCCAGCGCGACAAAACGCGCGCAGGCACGCAGCAGCGACGCCTGCGGATGCATCGCCGCGGCCTCGCCGAAGATGATCACCGCTGCGCTCGCGTCCTTGAGCGACGATGCCAGCGCGCGCGCGGCATCGTCGGTGGTCGCTGAAGCGAGCAGCGCGGCGAGCTCCGCCGGCGCTTCGCCACCGAGTTCGAGCGCGGCCCTGGCCAGCTTCACGGCTTCGTCGGCGAGCGCCGCGGGCGCGGCGATCAGCTTGCTCGCGAGGTCATAGTTCAGATCGAAATCGATCGGATTCAGCGCATGCACTCGCGCGCCGCGCCGGGCGGCCTTGCGCACGCGATGGTTCACCAGCGGCAGTTCGTGGCGCAGGTTGGATCCGAGCAGCAGTACCGCGCCGGCCTTCTCGATCTCCGCCACCGGCGTGGCGAAACCGAAGCCTGCAGCGGCATCGGTAAAGTCGAGCTGGCGCAGGCGATGGTCAACGTGCTTGGAACCCAGCCCACGCACGAGTTCGGCAACGAGATGTCCTTCCTCGTTCGAGGTGGCCGGATGCACCAGCGCGCCGAGGTCGTCGCCGCGGACGCTCCTGAGCTTCTCGACCGCCAGGTTCAACGCTTCGTCCCAGCCGACGGCAGTCCATTCGCCGTTCTTCTTTACGAGCGGCTGGGTCGCGCGATCAGCGGCATAGATACCCTGGTGGCTGTAGCGGTCGCGGTCGGACAGCCAGCACTCGTTGATCGCTTCGTTGTCGCGTGGCACATGGCGCAGCACCTCGCCACGGCGCGTGTGCAGCCAGATGTTGGAACCCTGCGCATCGTGGTAGCCGACGCTCTCGCGCGCGATCAGTTCCCACGCCCGCGCCTGGAAGCGGAACGGTTTGTTGGTCAATGCACCGACAGGGCAGACATCGATGATGTTGCCGCCGATCTCGCTCTCGATGGTCTTGCCGACATAGGTGCCGATTTCCAGGTTCTCGCCGCGGCTCATGCCACCGAGCTCGTACGTGCCGGCGACTTCGCTGACGAAACGCACGCAGCGCGTGCACTGGATGCAGCGCGTCATCTCGGTCGCGATCAGCGGGCCGATGTCCTCGTCCGCGACGGCGCGCTTGCGCTCGGCGAAGCGGCTGACCGAGCGGCCGTAGCCCATCGACAGATCCTGCAGCTCGCACTCGCCACCCTGGTCGCAGATCGGGCAATCCAGCGGGTGGTTGATGAGCAGGAATTCCATGACGTTGCGCTGCGAGCCCAACGCCTTCTGCGAGCGCGTCAGTACCTTCATGCCTTCCATGACCGGTGTCGCGCAGGCCGGCATCGGCTTGGGCGACTTTTCCACTTCGACGAGGCACATGCGGCAGTTCGCCGCGATGGTCAGCTTGTCGTGGTAGCAGAAGCGCGGAATCGGCACGCCGGCCTTGTCGGCAGCGTGGATGATCATCGAGCCCTTCGGCGCGATCATGGCCTTGCCGTCGATCTCGATGTTGACGTGATCGGGCGGTGTGGTCGGAGTTGCGGGCTGGGCGCTCATGCGTCGTTCGTCCTCACGCGGCCTTGCCGAGCTGGTCGTCGACGAGCGAGCGCTTGTTGACGATGAAATATTCGAATTCGTGCCAGAAGTGACGCAGCATGCCCTGTACCGGCCAGGCCGCGGCTTCGCCGAATGCGCAGATGGTGTGACCTTCGATCTGGCCGGCGGCCTGCTTGAGCATGGCCAGATCGCTGAGCTCGGCCTTGCCCTCGACGATGCGTGTGAGCATGCGGTACATCCAGCCCGTGCCTTCGCGGCAAGGCGTGCACTGACCGCAGGATTCGGCGTAGTAGAAGCGGCTGATGCGCTGGCAGGCGCGGACCATGCAGGTCGAATCGTCCATGACGATGACCGCGCCCGAACCGAGGCCGGAGCCAGCCTTCTGGATCGAGTCGTAGTCCATCGTGCATTCGAGCATTGTCGCCGCCGGCAGTACCGGCATCGACGAGCCGCCCGGAATCACGGCCTTGAGCTGGCGGCCATTGCGAATACCGCCGGCAAGCTGAAGCAGATCCTTGAACGGCGTGCCGAGGCGGATCTCGTAGTTGCCCGGCTTGGCCACATGCCCCGAGACGGAAAAGATCTTCGGGCCGCCGTTGTTCGGCTTGCCAAGATTCAAAAACCAGTCCGCGCCATTGCGCAGGATCGCCGGCACCGAGGCATAGGTTTCAGTGTTGTTGATCGTAGTCGGCCGGCCGTACAGGCCGAAACCGGCCGGAAACGGCGGCTTGAAGCGCGGCTGGCCTTTCTTGCCTTCGAGCGATTCCATCAGCGCGGTTTCTTCGCCGCAGATGTAGGCACCGGCGCCGAGCGCGGTGTGGATGTCCACGTCGACACCCGAGCCCTGGATGTTCGTACCGAGCAGGCCCGCGGCGTACGCTTCTTTCAGCGCTTCCTCGAAGTTCTCGAACGGCTCGTGGTGGAATTCGCCGCGAAGGTAGTTGTAGGCGACCGTCGAGCCCGTGCAGTAGCAGGCGATGGCCAGGCCTTCGATGACCGAGTGCGGATTGAAGCGCAGGATATCGCGGTCCTTGCACGTACCCGGCTCAGACTCGTCCGAATTGCAAAGGATGTACTTCTGGCCCGGCGCGGTGCGCGGCATGAACGACCATTTCAGGCCGGTCGGGAAACCCGCGCCACCGCGGCCGCGCAGCGAGGACTTCTTGATTTCCTCGATCAGCGTCGCGGGATCAGGCTTTTCGGCCAGGATCTTCTTCCAGGCCTGGTAGCCGCCCACACTGAGATAGTTGTCGAACGCCCAGGGCTTGTCGAAGTGCAGCGTCGTGTAGACGACCTGGTGCTCCTGCGGAGCGGGGCCAACCGGGCCGGTGGAATGCGATGCCATGTCGTGCCTCACTTCAGGCCGTCGAGAATCTGATCCACCTTCTCGGTGGTCAGGTTCTCGTGATAGTGGCCGTTGACGACCATCATCGGCGCGCCGCAGCAGGCAGCCAGGCATTCTTCCTCGCGCTTGAGATAGATACGGCCGTCGCCGGTGGATTCGCCGAGCTTGACGCCGAGCTTCTTCTCGCAATAACGCACGACATCTTCGGCGCCGTTGAGCCAGCACGAGATGTTGGTGCAGATCGCGACGTTGTTGCGGCCGACCGGCGAGGTCTCGAACATCGAATAGAACGTGGCGACTTCATAGGCCCAGACGCTGGGCAGGTCCAGATATTTGGCCACCGCGGTGGTCAGCTCGTCGGTCAGATAGCCGCCGTGCTGCTCCTGCGCTGCCATGAGCCCCTGGATCAGCGCCGAGCGCTTGCGGTCCGGCGGGAACTTCGACGCCCAGTGGTCGATGTGACGGCGCGTCTGGTCGGTCAGCGCGACCAGCGGGTCGACGTCCTTGACCTGGTTGTAGGTGCCAGTGGCTTTCATGATGTGCTCCGGGCGCTCAGCGGTCGATTTCGCCGAACACGACGTCGTAGGTGCCGATCATCGCGACGACGTCGGGCAGCATGTGGCCGCGCACGATCTCGTCCATCGACGACAGGTGGGCAAAGCCGGGCGCGCGCACTTTCAGGCGGAACGGCTTGTTGGCGCCATCGGAAATCAGATAGATGCCGAACTCGCCCTTGGGCGCCTCGACCGCGCTGTAGGTTTCGCCGAGCGGTACGCAATAGCCTTCGGTGAACAGTTTGAAGTGATGGATCAGCGCTTCCATGTCGTCCTTCATATCCTCGCGGGACGGCGGAGCGACCTTGAAATTCTCGATCATGACCGGGCCCGGATTGGCCCGCAGCCACTTCACGCACTGTTCGATGATGCGGTTGGACTGACGCATTTCCTCGACACGCACGAGATAGCGGTCGTAGCAGTCGCCCTTGGTGCCCAGCGGAATGTCAAAATCCACATTGGCATAGGCGGCGTAAGGCTGCTTCCTGCGCAGATCCCAGGCGATGCCCGAACCGCGCAGCATCGGACCGGACATGCCCCAGGCGAACGCCTGTTCCGGCGTCACCACGCCGATGCCGACGGTGCGCTGCTTCCAGATGCGATTGTCAGTCAGCAGCGTTTCGTATTCGTCGACCTTGCCGTAGAAGTCCTTGCAGAAGGCATCGAGGAAATCGAGCATCGAGCCTTCGCGCCATTCGTTCATGCGCTTGAGATCGCCGCCCTTGTGCCAGCGCGATTCCTTGTACTGCGGCATGCGATCCGGCAGATCGCGGAAGACGCCGCCGGGACGATAGTACGTCGCGTGCATGCGTGCACCGGAAACCGCCTCGTAGCAGTCCATCAGCTCCTCGCGCTCACGGAACGCGTAGAGGAACACCGCCATCGCGCCGAGATCGAGTGCGTTCGAACCGATCCACATCAGATGGTTGAGGATGCGCGTGATCTCGTCGAACATCGTGCGGATGTACTGCGCACGGATCGGCGCTTCGACGCCGACGAGCTTCTCGATCGCACGCACGTAGGCGTGCTCATTGCACATCATCGAGACGTAGTCGAGCCGGTCCATGTAGCCGATGGACTGATTGAAAGGCTTGGATTCGGCCAGCTTCTCGGTGCCGCGATGGAGCAGGCCGATATGCGGATCGGCGCGCATGATGGTTTCGCCGTCCATCTCCAGCACGAGGCGCAGCACACCGTGCGCGGCCGGATGCTGCGGGCCGAAGTTGATCGTGTAGTTGCGGATTTCCTGCATGGCTTACTTCCCCGCTGCCGCGGTGGCGGCGGCTTCGGCCTGGGCCGTTTCATAGCGCGAATCGTCGCGGATAACGCGCGGCACGAGCACCCGCGGATCGATGCTGACGGGCTCGTAGATCACGCGCTGCTTTTCCGCGTCGTAGCGCACTTCGACGTTGCCGATCAGCGGGAAATCCTTGCGGAACGGGTGGCCGACGAAACCGTAGTCGGTGAGTATGCGGCGCAGGTCCGGATGCCCTTCGAACACGATGCCGTAGAGGTCGAACGCCTCGCGCTCGAACCAGTTGACGCCCGGATGCAAGGCGGTCAGCGAAGGCATGATCGGCAGCGCGTCGTCGAGGCAGAACCCTTTGAGGCGCAGGCGCCGGTTGTGCGTGACCGACAGCAGATGGGCAACGACGGCGTAACGCTTCCGGTCGCCGCTGACACGCGGGCGCTCGTCCCAGCGGAAGCGGCCCGGGCCCTGCCCTTCGACGCCACGCGAGAAGCCCTGACTGGATACGTCGGTCGTATCCCACTCGGTCTGGCCGTAGCTCAGATAGTCGACACCGCAGACATCGACTATCTGCTCGAAGCGGAACTCAGCCTCATCACGCAGCGCCTGCGCGACCGCGAGGCCGTGCTGCGGCAGCACTTCGAGTGTGGTTTCGCCGCGCCACTCGGTGGCGGCAACGACATCGGCGCCAAAGCGCGCGGTAAGGCGCTGCGCC
>JAAFHE010000210.1 GCA_013298265.1 Lysobacterales bacterium
ATTGAACGGCTTCCGTCCGGGCAAGGTGCCGGCCAAGGTTATTGAGCAACGTTTCGGCGCCCAGGTGCGCAACGAGGCGATGTCCGATCTGATCCGGTCGACCCTGAGCCAGGCGATGGAAGGGCAGAACCTGCGCCCGGCCATGCCGCCGTCGGTGGCCACGACCGGCGCGCCGAGCAATGGCGAGATCGAATACACCGCTACCTTTGAAGTCATGCCGGAAATCGGCACGGTCGACGTCTCCGGTCTGGAGATCGTTCGTGTCACGGCCGATGTGACCGACGTCGATGTCGACACCATGATCGATACGCTGCGTCAGCAGCGCCGTAGCTGGACGCTCGTCGAGCGTCCGGCCCAGGCCGGTGACATGGTTTTGTTCGAATATTCCGCCCAGGCCGGTGACTATCGCTTCCCGGCCGAGGGGCTGGATCGCGTCGGCACGGTGATTGGTTCGGGAGCCCTGTTCAATGAGCTCGAGGACAGTCTGGTCGGCCTCAAGGCCGGCGACGAGCAGACCTTGAATCTGACTTTCCCTACAGATTTCCGCAATGAGAATCTGGCCGGCAAGGAAGCTCAGGTCGCAGTCAAGCTCGTGCGTGTGCAGGTGCCGGAACTGCCGACCCTGGATGACAGCTTCTTCGCCAGCTTCGGTATCGGCGATGGAGGCATCGACAAGTTCCGCGCCGACGTCAAGGCGAACCTGGAGCGCGAGCTCAAGGGCACCCTGCTGGGCCGGCTCAAGAGCGAAGTGGTTGAAAAGCTGGTCGCCGCTCACAGCGATCTCGAACTGCCGCAGGGCATGATCGACGCGGAGGCGAATTCCCTGGTCCGTCAGGCCGAGGCCCAGGCCCGCCAGCAGGGCCAGACCGCCAACGTCACCGCCGCAGCGTTCGCCGATGTGGCGCGTCGCCGCGTCGCTGCCGGCCTGCTGCTCGGTGAGATCGCGCGCCAGAACGACATCCGCCTGGATTCGCGGCGCGTCGCTGAAACGCTGACGACCATCGCCTCGACCTACGAGGAGCCGGAGCAGGTGGTTGAACTCTATAACCAGGATCCCCAGTTGATGAACGCGCTGCAGAGCCGGGTCATCGAGGATCAGGTGACCGAATGGATTGCCGATCACGCCAAGGCGACCGAGCAGAAGCTCGGTTTCCATGAAGTGATGCGTCCGACGGCTTGAGTCCCGACGGCGGGTCAGGTCGACGATCTGGCCCGTTCTGGTATGCAGGCACGCCGGCATTCGCCGCCGGCAGGCCCGTAACGAACCCCTGGCCCGGGTAGATCTGATTCGGAGTGATCCATGTCCAAGGGTTTTGAGCCGATCCGCAACCTCAACCTGGTGCCGATGGTGGTCGAGCAGACCTCGCGCGGCGAGCGGGCTTATGACATTTACTCGCGCCTGCTCAAAGAGCGCGTGATTTTCCTGGTAGGCCCCATCGACGATTACATGGCGAACGTCGTGGTCGCGCAGTTGCTGTTCCTGGAGTCGGAGAATCCCGACAAGGACATCAATCTGTACATCAACAGCCCGGGCGGTTCGGTCACGGCCGGCATGGCGATCTACGACACCATGCAGTTCCTGAAGCCCGACGTCAGCACCATGGTAATCGGCCAGGCGGCGAGCATGGGCGCGCTGTTGCTGACGGCCGGCACCAAGGGCAAGCGCTATGCGCTGCCGAACTCGCGCGTGATGATCCATCAGCCGCTCGGCGGGTTCAGCGGCCAGGCGTCGGACATCGACATCCATGCGCGCGAAATCCTGACCATCCGTCAGCGCCTGAACGAGATCATGGCCAAGCACACCGGCCAGCCGATCGAGATCATCGCCAAGGACACCGATCGCGACAATTTCATGAGCGCACCGGAAGCGCAGAAGTACGGGCTGATCGATGCCGTACTGGAAAAGCGCCCGGTCGAAAGCATCAAGTCCTGATCCGGCGTAAAGCCTTCCCAGCCAATAGTCCGGCTACGCCCGCGCTTGCGCCATGGGCGTAGCGGGTTCTATTCTTCGTGACGAACACGTTATCCCGGGTTTTTGAGGCAGAGCATGACTGACGATCGGCAGGGCCGTTCGAGCGACAGCGGAAAGATTCTTTACTGTTCGTTCTGCGGCAAGAGTCAGCACGAGGTCCGCAAGCTGATTGCCGGTCCGTCGGTGTTCATTTGCGACGAGTGCGTTGAGCTTTGCAACGACATCATCCGCGAGGAACTTGAGGAGAAGGCTGCCAGTGCGCGCAGCCACCTGCCCAAACCGCGCGAGATCATGGACGTTCTCGATCAGTACGTTATCGGCCAGACGCGGGCCAAGAAGACGCTCGCAGTGGCGGTGTACAACCATTACAAGCGACTGGAAACGCGGCAGAAGAGCGAGGATGTCGAGCTGGCCAAGTCGAACATACTGCTCGTAGGCCCGACCGGGTCGGGCAAGACACTGCTGGCCGAGACCCTCGCGCGCCTGCTGAATGTGCCTTTCACGATTGCCGATGCGACCACGCTGACCGAGGCCGGCTATGTCGGCGAGGACGTCGAGAACATCATCCAGAAGCTGTTGCAGAAATGCGACTACGACGTGGAGAAGGCTCAGACCGGCATCGTCTACATTGATGAGATCGACAAGATTTCGCGCAAGAGCGAGAACCCGTCGATCACGCGCGACGTTTCCGGCGAGGGTGTGCAGCAAGCCCTGCTCAAGCTGATCGAAGGCACAATTGCCTCGGTGCCGCCGCAGGGTGGGCGCAAGCATCCGCAGCAGGAATTCCTGCAGGTCGACACCAAGAACATTCTGTTTATCTGCGGTGGCGCATTTGCCGGGCTGGAGAAAATCATCCAGCAGCGTGGCGAATCTACCGGCATCGGCTTTTCGGCCGATGTGAAGAGCAAAAAGCAGGCAAACTCAGTCGGCAAGGTGCTCGCCGATGTCGAACCAGAGGATCTGGTCAAGTTCGGCCTGATTCCGGAGTTTGTCGGACGCCTGCCGGTATTTGCCACGTTGGAAGAGCTCGATGAGCCGGCGCTTGTCAAGATACTGACCGAGCCAAAGAACGCCATCGTCAAGCAGTTCAAGAAGCTGTTCGAGATGGAAGGCGCGGAACTCGAGTTCCGCCCCGAAGCGTTGACCGCTGTCGCGCGCAAGGCGCTCAAGCGCAAGACGGGCGCGCGCGGTCTGCGTACGATTCTCGAGCAGGTATTGCTCGATACCATGTATGAACTGCCGTCGCTGGAGCACGTCAGCAAGGTTGTCGTCGACGAGGCCGTCATCAACGGCCAGGCCGAGCCTTATCTGATCTACCGCGGCAATCTGCAGTCGCGCGCCGTCGCCGAGTGATTGCTGTTCCACGCCGCCGGCCATCAGGCCGGTGGCGTCGTGCTGCCAGCCGGCTCATGCCGCGCCCGTTTATGCGCCCCCTCCCATCGGTGTGACTGGGCCCGCCGCGCTGAGGCCTGGCCGGCACGCAACTCGCATGCGTCTACTTGCATTCGTTCACGTCGTCCGCACTTGACGCTCCATTGGCCTGCGCTCAGGCTGGGTCCATATCCGCTAGGCCTGACAGGTCGCCGCCAGGAAACGCTTCATGGAAAAGTCCGAAAAGTCCGTTGCCACCGAAACGAGCCTGCTGGAATTGCCCGTTCTTCCGCTGCGCGACGTGGTCGTCTATCCGCACATGGTCATACCGCTGTTTGTCGGCCGCGAGAAATCGATTCGCGCGCTGGACGTGGCAATGGAAGGCGATAAGCAGATTCTGCTTGTCGCCCAGCGCAGCCCCGACGTCGACGATCCGCGCGAAACGGATTTGCACGCCATCGGCACGCTGGCCACGTTGCTGCAGCTCCTGAAGCTTCCCGACGGGACGATCAAGGTGCTGGTTGAAGGTGTGTCGCGTGCCGATATCATCGGCTATCGTGAACGTGACGGCGTCATGGTCGGCAAGGTCAAGTCGCTGGACCCGGTCTACTCGCGCTCGGAGCGCGAAATTGAAGTCGTGTCGCGCTCGCTGGTTTCCACATTCGAACAGTTTGTAAAACTGAACCGCAAGGTGCCGCAGGAGCTGCTTGCGACACTGGCCGGCATCGATGATCCCAGCCGCCTTGCCGACACCATTGCCGCGCACTTGTCGATCCGCCTTGCCGACAAACAGCGCCTGCTGGAAATGGTCGACGTTGGTGAGCGCTTCGAGGCGCTCATGGGTTTCGTCGACGGCGAGATCGACGTGCAGCAGATCGAGAAGCGCATCCGCGGGCGGGTCAAGTCGCAGATGGAGAAAAGCCAGCGCGAGTATTACCTCAACGAGCAGATGAAGGCGATCCAGAAGGAACTCGGCGATCTCGAGGAGACGCCGAACGAGCTGGATGAGCTTGCGCGCAAGATCAACGAAGCCGGGATGCCCAAGCCGGTCGAGATCAAGGCAAGGGCCGAGCTGAACAAGCTCAAGCAGATGTCGCCGATGTCGGCTGAAGCAACGGTCGTGCGCAACTACATCGACTGGCTGGTCGGCGTGCCGTGGAAGAAGACGAGCAAGGTGCGCAAGGATCTCAAAGGCGCCCAGGACGTGCTCGACCAGGATCATTTCGGTCTGGAGAAGGTCAAGGAGCGGATCCTCGAATACTTGGCCGTGCAGCAGCGCGTCAACAAGATGAAGGGTCCAATCCTGTGCCTGGTCGGGCCGCCCGGCGTGGGCAAGACCAGCCTGGGACAGTCCATTGCCAAGGCAACGAATCGCAAGTTCGTCCGCATGTCGCTTGGCGGCGTGCGCGACGAGGCCGAGATCCGCGGCCATCGCCGTACCTACATCGGGTCGATGCCGGGCCGCATCGTCCAGAACATGTCCAAGGCGGGCACGCGCAATCCGTTGTTCGTACTCGACGAAATCGACAAGATGTCGATGGATTTTCGCGGCGATCCTTCCTCGGCACTGCTCGAGGTGCTTGATCCGGAACAGAACAGTGCATTCAACGACCATTATCTGGAGGTCGATTTCGACCTGTCCGAGGTGATGTGGATCGCTACGGCCAACTCGTTGAACATTCCCGCGCCACTGCTGGATCGCATGGAAGTGATCCGCATACCCGGCTATACGGAAGAGGAAAAGATCAACATCGCGCGGCGCTATCTGCTGCCCAAGCAGATCAAGGCGAACGGCCTCCTGTCCGAGGAAATCAGCGTTGACGAGGAAGCGATCCGCGACATCATCCGCTACTACACGCGTGAGTCGGGCGTTCGCAACCTCGAGCGCGAGATTTCCAAGATCTGCCGCAAGGTGGTCAAGGAACTGTCGCTGATCGAAGGCGAGGCCAAGGAAAAAGACAAGGATGCGGTGAAGCCCAAAGGCAAGGTGAAGGCCGCGAAGATCGTCGCGGTGCGCGTCGACTCGGCCAACCTGGATCAGTATCTCGGTGTGCAGAAGTTTACTTTTGGTCGCGCCGAGTTGCAGAACGAAGTGGGCCTGGTGACGGGTCTGGCCTGGACCCAGGTCGGTGGCGATCTGCTCAGCATCGAGGGAACGATTATTCCGGGCAAGGGCAAGCTGATCCACACGGGCCAGCTCGGCGATGTCATGCAGGAGTCCATACAGGCTGCGCTTAGCGTGGTGCGCGGCCGCTCCGAACGGCTCGGTGTCGATCCGGAGTTCCACCAGAAATACGACATCCATATCCATGTACCCGAAGGTGCCACGCCCAAGGACGGTCCCAGTGCCGGTATTGCAATGTGTACGGCACTGGTATCGGCGCTGACCAAGGTTCCGGTGCGTTCCGAAGTAGCGATGACCGGTGAGATAACCCTGCGCGGCCGCGTCCTGCCGATCGGTGGGCTCAAGGAGAAACTGCTTGCGGCGCATCGGGGCGGAATCACTACCGTGATCATTCCCGAGGAGAACAAGAAAGATCTCGTCGATATTCCGAAGAACGTCACCGAAACACTGGATATCCATGCGGTGCGCTGGATCGATGAGGTCCTGGATATTGCATTGGAGCGGCCGCTGACGCCGGTGCAGAGAACTGACCCTAGCGAAAAGAAGGCGGCTGAAGCCAAGCGCGACGAGTCGGGCGAACCACAGCCGGTGCGGCCGCACTGACCAGGTCGCAGCGACATGATCGCGAGCAACGAAAAAGGTGGCCTCGTGCCGCCTTTTTCATATGCGCTACAGCGCAGATGAAGGGCGTGCCGGCCTCGCCTGCGGCAGGCTCCGAGGCGCGTGAAAACTGCGCAAAATGGCGCCACGCCTTATGTTGCGTGCCTACTAGGCCGCTGGTATAAAGGCCGGGACGTGGTCCGAGTGACTGCAAAGGTCCGGGCGATCACGGGGTCCGCGAAGCGCACTTTCCGAAAGTCACCCGGTGTTTCAGGGACAGAGTCGTTTCGCCACAGAATCAAGCGTAGCGGGTCGCAGTTTCCGAGAGGGATTGTTAAATGAACAAATCAGAATTCGTGGGCGCGGTTGCCGATTCCGCTGAGTTGACCAAGGTTGATGCCGCAAAGGCCGTCGATGCGATGGTTGAAGTGATCACCGCGGCACTCAAGAAGGGCGACACCGTCTCCCTCGTCGGCTTCGGCACCTTTGCGGTGCGCGGGCGCGCCGCACGGACCGGACGCAATCCGCGTACGAACGAAGAGATCAAGATTAAGGCGTCCAAGAACCCGGCCTTCAAGGCTGGCAAAGCTCTCAAGGATGCCCTAAACTAACCGGCTCCCGCGGGGGTGCTTAGCTCAGCGGTAGAGCGTCTCCTTTACACGGAGAGGGTCGGGGGTTCGAAACCCTCAGCACCCACCAACACCATGGAGTGGTAGTTCAGTCGGTTAGAA
>JAAFHE010000211.1 GCA_013298265.1 Lysobacterales bacterium
AGCCAACGCCCTACAACGCGCGCGATCACCAGTGGATATGCGTGATACGCCAGCCGTCCGCGACGACGGCAGGATTGCCGTCGATCGCCGCGTTGCGGGCTGAGGCTGTCGCAACGGCGTGGCCGAGGTCTGGCCTGGCTGCTGCCGGCACCGCGGCGATGGCCAACGTTGTGCACAGGCCGACAGCGGCCGATAGCTTCCGAAACCTGCGCTGGATCGATCAGCCTCCGTGATGCTTGCCGTGTTGCGAATGATCCATCGCCGGCGCGGTAGCTGCGTCGTCCGTGGGCTGCGGCTTGGCTCCGCCATACGCTGTGCGCCGGTGTGGCTGGCCGAACTGCGGGTCGCTGCTGACGCGGCGCGCGACGCTGCCTTTCGGATAGCGATACCAGCCCGGGTCGCGGTAGTCGCCGGGGGGTTGATCGTCGCGCACTTTGACGACGGTAAACATTCCGCCCATCTCGATCGGGCCGAACTGGCCTTCGCCGGCCATCATCGGCAAGGTGTTTTCCGGCCCCTTCATGCCCATGGCGACGTGGCCGGCGTGCTCGGACATGCCGTCGCGTCCCATCGCCATGTAGCCGGGCAGCAGTGCGCGGATCTTCTCCTCGACGCCGCCCTGGTCGACGCCGGTCGGGTTCGGGATGCCGTGTCCCATCGGCCCCATCGTGTGATGCGCCATGTGGCAATGCAGCGCCCAGTCGCCGGGCTCGGTCGCGACGAATTCGAGATCGCGCATCTGGCCGACGCCGACGATCTCGGTCACCTCGCGCCGCCACTGGCTGCGCGGCCAGCGCCCGGCGTCCGAACCGGTGACCCAGAACGGGTTGCTGTGCATATGGATCGGATGATTCCACATGGATAAATTTCCGATGCGCAGACGCAGGCGTTCGCCGGTGCGCATGACGATCGGGTCGATCGCCGGATAGACCTTCGAGTTGAAGGTCCACAGGTCGAAGTCCTGCATGATCGACGGGTCGGGCCGGTAGGTGCCCGGATGCAGCGCGTAGTTGTGCAGCAGGAAAGCGTAGTCGCGGTCGATAGCCACCTCTTCGCCCGCACGCGGGTGGATGATGAAGAGTCCCATCATGCCGAATGCAATCTGGGTCATCTCGTCCGCATGCGGGTGGTACATGTGCGTGCCGTGCTGTTTCAGGGTGTATTCGTAGACATAGGTTTCGCCGGGCTGGATGGATGGCTGGTTCAGCCCGGCGATGCCGTCCATGCCGTTGGGCAGGTCGATGCCGTGCCAGTGCACCGTGGTCGGCTCGCGCAGGCGGTTGGTCACGTACAGCCGCACGCGGTCGCCTTCGACGGCCTCGATCGTCGGACCCGGCGTGGTGCCGTTGTAGCCCCAGCAGGTCGCGCGGCAACCCGGTGCGAACACGTGTTCGATTTCCTCGGCGACGAGGTGGAATTCCTTCACGCCGCCGTTCATGCGATACGGCAGGGTCCAGCCGTTGAGCGTCTGCACGGGGCGATAGCCGGCCGTGGCGCGCGGGGTGGCGGGTTCGTCAGTTCCGGCGGCCGGCGGTGGCGCGGCCGGCGTCCCCTGCGCACGCGCGATCTGCGTGGCGCCAATCAGGCCGGCGCTGCCGACGCCCATCCATTGCAGCAGTTCGCGTCGCGTCGTCATGGCTGTTCCTCCGGTTGGTGGTGGTGCGGCGCGTCGTCGTTACGGACCGGCGGCGGCGCTGACTTCGGGGTTTGGTGCGTGCCGTGCGAGCGGTGATCGTCCTTGCCGGCTTCGTCGGTCTGGCCTGCCTGGCCTGCCTGCGGACCCGCCGGTTTCGTTGCGCTATGCCGGCCATGCGCGCCGTGGCCTTCCGCCGCGGCCGGCTTCAGCACGGCGTCGATGTCGAGCGCACGTGCGCCGGCCTGCGCATCGCTGGGCAGGCGCGTGCCGATCGCGCGTGCCAGTGCCACGCGCGCCTGCCAGTAGTCGCGCAGGCTTTCGAGATAGCCCTGGTAGGCGTCGTATTCCTGCTGCTTGGCCAGCAGCAGTTCGAACACGCCGATCAGCATGTAGTTGAGCCGTTCGGTCTGGCGCGCAACCACGGCTTCGCGCTGCGGAATCAGCGCCTCACGATAGTCCTGCGTGATGGCGCGCAGCGCGGCGATGCGCTCGACGCCGAGACGCACCTCGGCGTCGACGGACAGCTCCAGTCCGGCCAGCACCGCGCGGCTGCGTTCGCGCTGCGCCTCGGCGCGGGCGATGGCGGCCTGGCCCTGGTCGAACAGCGGCAGGGCCAGGGCAAGCGTGGGGCCGCTCACATGGCTGCCGTCGGATTCTTTTTCCCGTTCGACGCCGACCTCGACCCGGCCCAGCAGGCGCCAGCGCCGGGCCAGGCCCAGCGCGTCGTCGAGCAGGCCGACTTCGCGCCGCGCTGCGGCCAGGTCCAGGCGCTGCTCGCGCGCGAGGGTCTGCAGCGTGGCCAGATCGTCCTCGTCGGTGACCGGCGCAGCGAGCGGCAGGTCGAAGCGCCACCGCGTTGCCTCGCTGCCCGACAGGCCCATGCGTGTGTTCAAGGCCAGGCGTGCGCGTTGGGCCGCCGCGCGCGCCGTGGTCGCGGCGATGCGCGCCTGACTCGCGCTGGCCTGCTCGAGCTTCAGTTCCAGCGCGCTGATAGTGCCTGCGGCATGGAAGCGTTGCGCCAGTTCGGCCGAGGCTGCCGCGGCGACGGCGACGGCGTCGCGCATCGCGGCGATCTGATCGGCCGCCGCGGCCGCATACCAGTCATCGGCCGTGTCCGCGGCCAGATTCATGAGCGTGGCGGCCATCGTGTACTGGGCGCGTTCGTACTCGGCCTCGGCGAAGTGCCGTCGCGCGGGCAGCAACAGCAGATCGGTCAGTGCCACGCCGAGCCCCAGCGTGACCTGGTGCGCCGGGCGGGTATTCAATGTCGAAACGGAAAAACCCGGGTTGCCGATGCGGCTGGCCTGGACCACGTCGGCCTGGGCGATGCCGAGCTCGGCGTAGTGCACGGCGATGGCGGGATTGCGTAGCTGAGCGAGCTGGAATGCGCTCGCCGGGGTCAGTGGCGCGCTGGTGATCTCGGCGGCGCGCGCGTCGATCGCGGCGTGGCCTGCCTCGTCGTTGCGCCACTGGAACGCGCCGGTCAGGCGCGGCGTGAGCAGTTGCTCGATGTTCGCGGCGCCTTCGCGCCGCGACACGCTGACGCAGCCCGGCAACAGCGCGAGCGCCAGCACGACGGCCAAGGGCCGTCGCAGGGAATGGGTTTTCATCGTCGGACTCAGGCAAGGCCGGCGCGCGGCGCTTGTGGCGCTACGCGACGGCAGACAGGGCCGGCGCGCGGACGCGCGCCGTACACCGCGATCGGGAAGATCGCGCAGCGACGATCAGGCGATCGGAGGTCTCAACGGTACCGGCAGCCGCGCCGCTCGAAGGGCAGTGGCGGGCGGGAAGGTCAGGTCGGCGTCGCGTCCCGACACCGGACCGGCGAACACGCTGCCGGGCAGGTGCAGCGAGAACACACAGGCGCAGAGGCAATGACCCGGTTTGCAGCAGGACGGATGTGCGGCGCCGGACTTATCGCCGGCCGACAGGTCGGCGGCCTCGTCCATGCCATGGCAGGGCGCTTCGGTCGTGATGGCTGCCTCGGTCATGGCGGAATGCGCCGTCAGTGCCACGGGCGCAAGAAACCCGTTCAGGCACAGCGCCAGCGCAAGCAGCAAGGTGACGGCGGTACGCAGCACAGGGATCCGGATCGCGGGGAACGGCGCATAGACTGACGGCGGCGTGACGAAGTTTCAAGGCGGCGCCGCCGGTGTCGACAGGCCGGCAGCGCGTGTGCGCCCCGGTCAGTGATCCTGCTGTGCCAAGGAAGGCCGCCTCGGCCCGTACGGTATCGAACCACAGGAGGTTCGCGATCCGGCGCAACCTCGTTGCGCTCCGGACACGGACTGCGCAACACGCTGTCGCCGGCGTTGGACGGCGCTGCTGAAAATTGGCCACTATTTTCAGCGCAGTCGGGATCGGCAGGTCGGGTCGCGTAGCGGCGGTATCCCTAAGACGTCTGCGACTGCCGCATTCAGCTACGTGAAGTCGCTGCGGTCTTGATCGCCCCTGCGATAGCGCGCGTTGTCAAAAAATGACAATCGTTTCAGGAATGTAAATGCGATCGGCGCATCGGAGGAAAATCCACGATTTTCGGCCGTTTCAACGCTTTTTTGATGGCTCGCGTTGGTCGGATATCGACAAATATCAGCAACAAATTGCACGAATATGCAAAATTAAAATTTCACACAGGTTCGCGGCTTGCTGTTGTCATCTCATCTCTATACCCTGCGCCGCCTGCAGCCAGTCGCGTTGATTCCGACTGGGCACGTACGGAGAAATTCACTGGTATGGCGGACCGGGTTTCAGGGCGCTCGCGGTTAAGTGTTGCTGCCGGATTTGTCATCGGCTGTATCGCGTTTTCTGCAGCGGGACAAGGCGTTTCGCGCGAATCCGCCGTGGCGATGGCGCGCAACGGCGATGCCGTCGGCGCGCTCGTGCAACTGCGCGGCCTGCTGCGCCAGCAGCCGGCCGACACACAGCTGCTGGCCGATACGGTGGTGGTCGCGAACTGGGCCGGCGACGACGCCTTCGCGGTCGACCTGCTGACCAGCCACTCGGCGTTGCAGTGGCCGGCCTTGGTCTACGAAGCGGGTGCGCGCTCGGCCCGCAACCGCGGCGATTTCCGCAAGGCCGTGGCCTGGTTCGACGCGGCCGTGCGCCTGGATCCCTCGCGCCATGCCGCGGCGGCCGGCGCGGCGATGAGTCTGGTCGAAGCCGGCGACCGCGTCGCCGCGAACGCCCGCGCCGACGAACTGCTTGCCCGCCCCGGCGGCGACGCGACAGAAATCTGGCTCGCGGTCGCCTATGTGCGGCTGCATAGCGGACAGCCGATGCCCGCGCTCGATCTCTACCAGCGCGTATTGAAGCGCGATGCCGCGTCGCGCGAAGCCGCCGATGGTTCGCGCGCGGCGCTGCGCGAACTCGGCGCCGCGCAGGCGGCGCTGGCGCAGGGCGGCGCGGCCGGCGAGGAACGCGAACGCCTCGACACCGACCACGTCGCTGCGACTATCCGCTGGGCCGACTTCACGCCGGAAGATCCGAGCGACCGGTTTGCGGAGGCGCGTGCTGCGCTCGCCGCGGCGGATGCCAATCTCGCCGCGCTGTCACCGCAGGCGCAGGTGCAGCGCAGGCGCGCGCGCCAGGACCGCGTGCTCGCGCTGCGCATGCTCGAACGCATGCCCGAGGCCGTCGATGCCGCGCAGGCGTTGCATGACGAGGATGCCGGACTTCCTGCCTATGTGCAGATTGCCTGGGCCGATGCGCTGCTGTACCTGCGCCGCCCGCGCGAGGCGATTCCGCTGTACGTCGCGGCGCTGAAGATCCAACCGCCGCAGACCGAGGTTGAGCTGTCGCTGATGTATGCCTATCTCGAAGCGGAAGACTTCGACGCGGCGCGCGACACGCTGGACGCCGCGATTCGGCACAACCCGGCCTGGACGCGCGCGATCGGTCCGGCGCACCCGCTGCCCCGCGGCGAGCGTGCGCGCGCTGACATCACGCTGGCGCTGCTGATCTCTTTTGGAGACAACCTGGCGCAAGCGCAGCAGCAACTCGAGGCGCTGCTGGCCAATGCGCCGACGCGTGTCGACCTGCATCGGGAACTGGCGACGATTTATCTGCGCCGCGGCTGGCCGCGGCGCGCACAGGCGCAGTACCGCATCGCGCAGAGCCTGGAACGCGAGAATGTCGCCTTGCGTCTGAACCTGCTGGCCGTGGAGCGCAGCCTCGGCCACTACGATGCGATTGAACCCGCGCTGCGCGCGCTCGAGGCTGAGGCGCCGACCAACGTTCACATCCAGCGCGAGCGCGAGGAATGGGATGCGTTTCGCGGCTGGCAGCTGGACCTGAGCGAACGCCGCGGGCAGGGCGACAGTGCGGTGTTCGGCAATCGCGAACGCACGCGCGAAGCGACGCTGGCATCGCCGCTGGTCGGCGACTTCTGGCGTGTCTATGCGCAGAGGCGCTGGCAGGACGCGGAGATTCCCGAGGGGCGCGTCGCCTACGACCGCAGCGGCCTGGGCCTGCGCTACAGCCGCGGCGACGTCGATGCGCGTCTTGCCTGGTTCGATCCCACGGATGGCTATTCGGGACGCAGCGCCGTCGAAGCCGCGCTGGGCTGGAGTCCGACCGACCAATGGCGCTTCGGTGCCCAGGCCAGCACGGTCAGCGTCGACGCGCCGCTGCGCGCACGCTATTACGGCATCACCGGGCGCAGTGCGAACGTGTCGGCGGCCTGGCAGCGCAGCGATCTGGGCGACCTCGCGCTGACCCTGTCACGCATGGATCTCAGCGACGGCAACCAGCGCGACGGCGCCGCGTTCAGCGCGCGCGAACGGGTGCTGACGCAGCCGCATTTCAAGCTCGATCTGCGCGGCGAAGTCGGCACATCGCGCAATTCGCTCGCCGGCGTGCCGTACTTCAATCCGAGTCGTGATGCGATCGCGCTGGTCGGCGCGGTCGGTGACTGGATGAGCTGGCGCCACTACGAGAACCGCCTGCAGCAGCGCTTCGGCCTCTGGGCGGGCAGCTACTGGCAGGAAGGCTTCGGCCGCAGCAGCGTGCTGCGTGCGAGCGTCGAGCACGAATGGCAATTCGGCCCGGGCTGGTCGCTGCTCTATGGCATCGGCTGGTTCCGCCAGGCCTACGACGGCCGGCGCGAAACACGGCGCG
>JAAFHE010000212.1 GCA_013298265.1 Lysobacterales bacterium
CATCCGACGGCCGGCCTGTCGACCTGTTCGCGGCTATCGTCACCCCGAACCACTTCACGACCGAGCACCTGTCGCTACTCGCCGACATCGCCATGCGTGCATCCGATCCGCTGACTCTCGAACGCCTGCGCCAGGCCGCCGACTCCAGCGCGCTCCATGCCGAACTGGCAGAATGGGGCGAGCTCGCCTGACCGCCCTCATGGATCCACTGACCGCCCGCCAGTTGTTCGACAGCCTCAGCGAACGCCTGTCACTGCGCTGGACCGCGGGAGCGCAGGGCAACGGACGGACGCTCGACCCCGGCGACAACCACGCGCGCCGCCCGTCGATGGTCGGCTACCTCAATGTGATCTACCCGAACAAGGTACAGATCATCGGCACCGAGGAGCTGAACTACCTCGACGGCCTGGATTCTCGCCAGCGCTGGGAGACGGTGCAGAAAATCATCAACTACAGGCCTACCGCGCTGATCGTGACCAAGGATCAGGCGCTGCCCAGCGATCTGCGCGAGGCCGCCGATGAGTCCAACACACCGCTGTGGTCCAGCCCCAAGCGCGGCCACGAAATCCTGACCTTCCTGCAATACCACCTCGCGCGCCTGCTGGCACGACGCGTAACACTGCACGGCGTGTTCATGGAGGTCTATTCCATCGGCGTGCTGATCACCGGCGAGTCCGGGTCCGGCAAGAGCGAACTCGCGCTGGAACTGCTGACCCGCGGTCACCGACTGGTCGCCGACGACGCACCCGAATTCACCCAGATTGCGCCGGACGTGGTCGATGGCCATTGTCCCGAACTGCTGCAGGACCTGCTCGAAGTACGCGGCCTTGGCGTGCTCAACGTACGGGAGATGTTCGGCCATACCGCAGTCAAGCCTTCCAAGTACCTGCGCCTCGTCGTGCATCTGCGCCCGCTCAATCCGCTTGACGACATCGACGGCATGAAACGCCTGACCGGCGACGTCGGCTATCGCGATATCCTCGACACCCGCATTCCGCAGATTGCGATCCCGGTCGCGCCCGGCCGCAACCTCGCCGTGCTCGTCGAGGCCGCCGTGCGCAGCCACATGCTCAAGAGCAAGGGCATAGACCCGGCCCAGACCTTCATCGACCGCCAGGCCCACCAGTTGCAGAAGCAGGCACCGTGGTGAGCGACGAGCCCATGGAAACCAATGGCGATGCGGACAAGGTCCGCCTCGTCGTGCTGTCGGGCCTGTCCGGCGCGGGCAAGACGGTCGCCCTGCGCACGCTCGAGGATTTCGACTTCTATTGCGTCGACAACCTGCCGGCTGCGCTGATGCCATCCCTGGTCGGCGCGGTCAGCCGCGGCGGGCATCGCCGCATCGCGGTGGGCGTGGACGTGCGCAATCGCAGCGAGGACCTGAACCAGTTGCCGCAAGTGCTGGCCGAACTGGCGCGAACCGGCGTGGAATACCAGCTGATCTTCCTCGACAGCCGCGACGACGTGCTGTCCAAGCGCTTTTCTGACACACGCCGGCGGCATCCGCTGTCGGCCGACGGACTGCCGCTGCAGGATGCGATCGCGCTGGAGCGCAAGCTGCTGCGGCCGCTTTCGGCAATCGCCGACCGGGTCGTCGATTCCAGCGAACTCAACGTCCACCAGCTACGACGACTCATCGCCACGGAGCTGGGCATGAGCGGCGGCGAGCTGTCGCTGCTGTTTGAGTCCTTCGCCTACCGCCGCGGCCTGCCGATCGACGCCGACTTCGTCTTCGATGCCCGCGTGCTGCCGAACCCGCACTGGGATCCGTCGCTGCGTCCGCTGTCAGGCAAGGACGCGGCGATCCGCGAATGGCTGCAGGGCAAGCCAGAAGTGCGGCGCTTCCTCGACCAGCTGACCGGCTTCCTCGACGAGTGGCTGCCGCGCTTCGAGGCCGACAATCGCTCCTACGTGACCATCTGCATCGGCTGCAGCGGCGGTCGTCATCGCTCGGTCTACCTGGCCGAGCGTCTGGCTGAACATTTCCGCGATTCACGCGAACAGGTACTGACCTTCCACCGTGAACTCGAGTAAGCCCGCCCCCACTTACCGGCGACAGGCAATATTCTTGCAAGTCGCTACTCGTATTACCCTCCTCCAGGCAACCTGATGGCCACTTTCCGCGTCATTCTTACGCTTCTCGACCGCCTCCGAGCCGGCACCGCCGGTGACATGGAGCAACGCTCGTGAGCGTAGGTGTGCTGTTGCTGACCCATGAGGCGATGGGCGATGCCCTGGTTTCGGCCGCGCATCATGTGCTCGGCCAGTTTCCGCTGCCGCTGGAAGTGCTCGAAGTTAGCGCCTGCGCCGACCCGGAAAGCGCATTGGGTGACGCGTCGCGTCGCGCACGCCACCTCGACCAGGGCGATGGCGTGCTGGTACTGTCGGACCTGTACGGTTCGACACCGTGCAACATCGCCCAGCGTCTGTCCGGCCTCGGCTTCCGCACCCACTGCGTGAGCGGCCTGAACCTGCCGATGTTGCTGCGCGTGCTGAACTATCCGAATCAGGATCTCGACCAGTTGGCGCAGACCGCGGCGACTGGCGGGCGCGGTGGAATCTGCATCGACCATGCTTGAACGCGATATCGTCATCAGCAACAAGCTGGGCCTGCATGCCCGCGCCTCGGCCAAACTGGTGCAGTTGCTGCAGAGCTACTCCTCGACAGTGTGGTTGCACTGCCGCGGTCGCGAAATCAATGCCAAGAGCATCATGGGGGTGATGATGCTCGCGGCTGGTGTCGGCACGTCGGTCACGATCCGCGCCGAAGGCGCGGACGAGGGCGCCGCGCTGGATGCGGTGATCGATCTGTTCCAACGCAAGTTCGACGAAGGCCAGTAGCCGGCGGTTGCCGCCGGACGACGCGCTGGCGCGTACGGTACCGATGGCGTGGCATCGCCCGTCGAACCGGGCCGCGAGCGCGGGCTGCGCCGCTGGATTCACCCCACTACAAGGATCCGTTCATCCCGTGAGCATGCGCATCGTCCTCAACGGCATCGGCGCCTCGCGCGGCATGGTCCTGGGGCGTGCGCGGTTGGTGCAGCCGAGCCAGTTCGTCATCGACGAGACCCTGCTGGAACCGGGCGAAATCGAGAACGAAGCCGGGCGCCTGCAGCTCGCGCTGGAGACCGCACAGGCGGAACTGCGCGCGATCCGCGACAAGCTCCATGGCGCGCTCGCACGCGAGATCGGCGAATTCATCGACGCGCACAGCATGCTGTTGAACGACCCGGAGCTGCTGACTGGCCTGTTCGATCTGATACGCCGCGGCCGCTACCGCGCCGGAACCGCGCTGAAGATGCAGCGCGACCGCCTCGCCGCCGTGTTCGAGGCCATGGACGATCCCTACCTGCGCAGCCGCCGTGAAGACATCGACCACGTCATCGGCCGCGTGCAATCCGCGCTCGCGCGCGAAACCAGTCCGGCCGAACGCCAGATCGCCGCGCGCGTAGGCACCATCCTGGTCAGCGACCAGATCGCGCCGGCAGAAATGACCCACCTGGCCGAGCAGGGCGTGCTCGCCGCGGTGTGTACCGGCTCGAGCGCGCTGTCGCACAGCGCCATCCTCGCGCGCAGCATGCGCCTGCCGATGATCGTCGGCGCGCACGAGGCGCTGGCCGATGTCCACGACGACGACCTGCTGCTCGTTGACGGCGACCAAGGCCAGGTGGTCGTGCATCCGACCGCGCAGGACCTCGCACGCTATCGCCAGCACCAGCGCGATGCGCAGCGCGAAGGCCGCCGCCTCGCCCAGCTGGCGTACGCGCCGACACGCACGCTCGACGATTGCGCGATCCGCCTGTTCGCCAATGCCGAGCTGGCCGGCGACGTGGCCCAGGCCCGCGCCAACGGTGCCGACGGCATCGGCCTGTATCGCACCGAATTCCTGTTCCTGCAGCGCCACCATCTGCCCGACGAGGACGAACAGTTCCACGCCTACCGCGACCTCGTGCTCGGCATGGGCGGGTTGCCGGTGACGATACGCACGCTGGACCTCGGCGCGGACAAGGCCGATACCACAGGCCTGGCGCTGACCACGGAGCCCAACCCCGCGCTCGGCATGCGCGGGGTGCGCCTGTCGATTCGCCGGCCGGCACTGTTCGCGACGCAGATGCGCGCGATCCTGCGCGCCTCGGCCTACGGTCCGATCCGCATCCTCGTACCGATGGTCACGACCATCATCGAGATGCAGGCCACGCGCAAGCTGATCCAGATCTGTGCGCGGGACCTGCGCAGCGAAGGCCACGAGGTCGCCGACCAGTTCGACCTGGGCGCCATGATCGAGGTGCCGGCAGCGGCCATCTCCCTGCCGAGCCTGATCCGCTACGTCGACTTCGTCGCGATCGGCACCAACGACCTGGTCCAGTACACGCTGGCCGCCGATCGCAACAACGATGCGCTGTCGGAGCTCTACGATCCGCTGCACCCGGCCGTGCTGCAGCTGCTCGCCGCCACCATGCGCTGCGGCGAGAAGCACAGGAAACCGGTCAGCCTCTGCGGCGAGATGGCCTCGGACGCACGCTTCACGCCGCTGCTGATCGCACTGGGCCTGACCGACTTCAGCATGCACACCGGCGCGCTGCTCGAAGTGCGCGACGCGGTATCGCGCTGCGATCGCGGCCGCCTGCGCCGGCTCGCGCCGCAGCTACTGCGCGCGGAAGACCGTGAAGGGCTCGAGCGCGTCCTGGCGCGGGCGACGGCCGCCGCGTAGCACCCGGCCGCGGCGCGCCGCTCATGGCATCATCGCGCCACCCGCACCGTACGCACTCCCATGCTCGCCGCCGATCTCGACTCGCGCACCGCCTCGCTCGCCGCCGCGTTCCAGCGCCGCGACCCGTTCCGCCATGTCGTGATCGAGGACTTCTTCGACGCGGCCAGCGCGACGCAGCTACTGGCCGATTTCCCGGCATTCGAGCGCGGCAACGCGCGCAACGAGAACGGCGGGATCGGCAACAAGTCGACTGTCGAGAAAATCCGCGAGCTCGGCCCGGCCTATGCGGCACTGGATGATCTCGTGCAATCGCCTGCGTTCCTGCAACGCCTGTCCGCGATCACCGGCATAGCCGACTTGCGCTACGACCCCTGGTATTTCGGCGGCGGCACACACGAGAACCGCAACGGCCAGGACCTCGACCCGCACGTTGACTTCAACCGCCATCCGGTCGAGCCCTGGCACCGCCGCCTCAACCTCATCGTGTATCTGAATCCGCAGTGGGAAGATCGCTGGGGCGGTCTGCTCGAACTGCATTCGGATCCGCGCGCCGACGACGACCGCATCACGCGCATCGCACCGCTGTTCAACCGCGGCGTCATTTTCGAGACGACGGAATGGAGCTGGCACGGCTTCGAGCGGATTGCCGTACCGGCCGGACGCGAGGACGTCACGCGGCGCTCCATCGCCCTATACTTTTATACGACGCAGCGTCCGGCCGAGGAGCTGGCTCCTACCCATTCGACCATCTACGTCGAGCGGCCACTGCCCGAGCGCTTCCGCGCCGGACTGACCCTGAGCGAGGACGACGTCGGCGAGCTGCGCAACCTGCTCGCACGTCGCGACCAGCACAACCAGCGCCTGTACCGCGAGCTCAGCGAGCTGCATCAACGCCACGAACAGACCCTCGAAGCACTGCAACACGGGCTGATCGGCCGGCTGCACTACTACGCGAAGCGCCTGCTAGCGCGCCGTGCCCGCTGAAGCCGCCGCGACGACCGGCACAGCGCGCACAACGCGCACCCAATGCCTGCTGCTGTGCGCCGGCGTGCTTGCCTTCGGCTGTGCCGCGACATGGATGGGCCAGAGCAACAACTGGGATCTGCGCAATTACCACTGGTACGACGGCTGGGCCTGGCTGAGCGATCGTGGCGCGCGGGATCTCGCCGCGGCGCAGGCGCAGACCTGGTTCAATCCGACGCTGCCCGCGCTGCTGTATCTGCTGCTGTCCACGTTGCCGCCATGGCTCGGCACGTTCGTGCTCGGCGCGGTGCAGGGACTCAACCTGCTGCCACTGCACCGCATCGCCGTGCAGTTGCTGCCGCCGGAGCTGCTGCAGCGGCGTCGCTGGCTCCCGCTGCTGGTCGCCCTGGTCGGCGCTACCGGTGCGACCCAGCGCGGTGAACTTGGCGCCGGTTTCGGCGACAACCTTGTCAGCCTGCCGCTGCTGTGCGCACTCGCGCTGCTGCTGGCGCAGCCTGGACGCGGGCGCATCGCCGCGGCCGGCGCGCTGCTCGGGCTGGCGGCGGGACTGAAGCTCACCGCCGCACCGGTCGCCAGCGGCATCGTGCTCGCCGCGCCGCTGCTGTTCGCAGTGCGCGGATGCGTTCCCGGATTGGCTGCACGCGCAAGGCATGCCACCGCGCTGCGGAACTGGCTGCTGCTGGCCGGCTGCGCACTGGCCGGTTTCCTGCTCGTCAATGGCCACTGGATGTGGCAGCTCTGGCGCGAATTCGGCAATCCGCTGTTCCCGCTCTTCGGTTCTGTTTTCGGCGGCGATTTCGTTGCACCGGCCGAACTGCGCGATACGCGCTGGCTGCCGCGCGGCGCACTGGAATGGCTGTTCTATCCGCTGGTCTGGGCCGACCAGCCGCGACGCGTGTCCGAACTGTGGTTCCTCGACCTGCGCCTGCCTTTGCTGTTTCTCACGCTGCTCGCGCTGCCGCTGTGGCGACGCCGCGCGCGCGCGGCATCGTCACAGCCGACGGCGCTGGATTTCGTATTGCTCGCCGTCGCGCTCGCGTACCTGCTATGGCT
>JAAFHE010000213.1 GCA_013298265.1 Lysobacterales bacterium
CCCGCCGCTCGCACATAGCCGCGCACACGTATCCCCACATATTCCACTTGTACCGGATCGCCCTGCATGCCCAGGAACAAGTGCTGCCCACTCGCCCCCGTCACCCACAGCGGCCGCACCTCCTCGCGGTATTTCTGCACCCAGGCCAGCGCCCGTTCGCTGATCGGCACCACCCGGTCCTTGCGCCCCTTGCCTTGCCGGATATGCACCACCTGGCGCACCGCGTTCACATCAAACAGCGACAGCCCCGCCAGCTCCATGCGCCGCATGCCCGTCGCATACAGCACTTCCATCATCGCCCGGTCCCGCACACCCAGCGGCGTATCCGCGCTCGCCTGCGCCAGCACCCGCTCGATCTCCGGCGCACTCAACACCTGCGGCAACACCCGCCGCGGCACCCGCGGCAGCTCGATCTCCGAGGCCGGATTGCTCAGCAGCACATTGCGCCGCACCAGCCAGCGGAACCAATGCTTGATGCGCGACAGCTCGCGCACCTGGCTCGACCCCGACAGCGGGTTGCCATCCGCCTTGCGGTAATGGAACAGGAACTGCTGATAGCGCTCCAGCATCGGCCGCGTGATTTCCGCTGGACTGTGGATCAGACGCTGCCCGCACCAGTCGTGGAAGCGCACCAGATCGTCACGGATACGGCCCCAGGAGCGCTCAGTCACACCCAGCGTCTGCTCATGCGCCAGATAGCGCAGCATCCACGCCGATACGCTGTCGGCGTGCTCCGGCGTCTCCAGCGCACGACGCTTCGCACCCACATCACCGCGCCGCGGCATCTCAGTGCTCCGCCCGCGCCACGCCGCCCACGTACGACGCACCGTTACGATGCGATGCAGGCTTTTTCTTCTTCTCCAGAAGTGCGTTTTCTTCCGATGCAGCAGCTAAAGAGGGAAGAATGGCGTCAGTGCTCGCGTTGCGGCCGGTTTCACCGATGCACGAGGTGGCCACTAGCGGGCCACTAGCAGGCCACGAGCGATGCACGAGGTGGCCGTAATCGGCCACGAGGTTGCTGCTTTTGGCCACGAGGTTTGCCGTCGTACTCGTATCCGAAGCGGATTCCACCGACAGCAAACCCAGCAACCGCGGCGTATCGCTGGCCGCGTCGCCGTCGAACACCAGTTCGTAAACAAAGCGCTGACCATTGCGGCCCGCATGCGCCAGCACGTATTCCAGTTCCACCAGACGATCCAGATGCACGCGCAGCTGCTTTTCGCTCAGGGCCATCGCTTCGCGCAGCTCACGCCGCGTAAACCGCACCGCACTGCGCTCGATCTGTTCGGCCGCGGCACGCTGCCGCACATAATCTGCGGCTTGGGCCAACACCCGCCTCGTCGGCGGCGGCAATTCATCGAGTGAACGCCCCAGCACCTCATGCGCGAGCCGGTTAGCCGTAGCAATGTCCTCAGCCGTCACTTCCACGTATTCCAGCACCGCACCGTTGTGCATCACCGAGCGCACCGGCCGCTGGTACTGGTGCAGCAGCGCGATGCTGTCGATCAGCGCCAGATACTTCGCGTGATCGCGCCGCAGCCGCACGCGATCACTCGCGAACGTCAGCTGCTCGGCGAACGGATTGACCACGGCCAATGGCCGCAACAACGCTTGCGCGGCCCGATGCGCCGACAGCACCGCATCACTCGTCGCCTTGGCCAGCAAACCGTCCAGCGTGCGTGCACGCCGCTGCCGCGCCTGGATCGCCGCGGTCTGCTCGCGTGACTCGTTGATCGTCAGCACCAGACAGCGATTGAGCAGTTCTTCGTCCACGTCGATCGCCGTCGTCGTCAGGAACAGCATCACCGGCCCTTCCACCCGGTATTCCTGCGTCACCAGCTGGCCCGTCGTCGGATCCTTGCCCGTCGAGGCAATCGTCAGCTCGCCTTGCGACTGCAACACCTTCAACGCATACGCGGCTTGCCGCACACCTTCTTCCTCGGCAATCGCCAGAATCTTGTGCTTCATGCTGGTTTCGCCGAGGTAGAACAGGCTCTGCCCCGTCATCGCCGAGTAATGCACCCGTTCGCTCTCCGGCATCAGCGCCAGCAGCGCATCCATCAGCGTCGATTTTCCTGCGGCACTCGTGGACTGGATCAGCACAGCGAGTGGCTTGTCCAGCTTGCGAGACACGCAGGCCAGGTAAGCGACCAGTGCATTGCTGACCTCGCCCACCACGCCCGTGGCTTCCACATCCGCCGCAATGCGATCCAGCAGATTCGGATCGCGCAACAGCGCCAGACCCGCCTCCTGCTCGGCGGTCGACAGCGCCGGCGCCGCGGCCGCAGCGGCGGGCTGCAGCTTCTGCCGGATCAGTTCATCCTGCCGCTGCTCCACCACGCGCAGCAGCGCGGCCAGGTCCGAGCGCGTGACTTCCTCGGACACGCCCAGCTCGATCGCCCCCTGCTTGATCCAGCCGGCGCGCTGCTTGGCCGCATACAGCTCTACGGTATCGATGTGGACAAAGTTATGGTGCGTGACCTTGATCCACACCTTGAGCACGTCGTAGCACAGGTTCTTGTCGATACCACGCACCGTGTAGTGTCGCTCGCCCAGCGCCACGCGCAACTCGTGATCGTCGATTTCCACCGGCAGCGCCGGCGCACTCGGCGGCACGCGGTGCGCGGGCGGTTCGGGCAAGTCCCGCAAGGCCACAGCAGCGGCTAAAGAAGAAGGCACCACCGCGCTGGTGGCCGGCGCGATTTCCGCAGCGCGTTCCGACAGCGGCTCGCCCAACGGCGGCGGCGCAGCTCGCTCCGGCACCGCCGCCGAGACTTCCAGCGTGGGAAGCGGCCGTGCCGGTGGCGTGCCATTGCCGATCCACTCTGCCTGCCGGATCACCAGGCCGAGCGATTTCGCCGCCGGCTTCACGCTCAACGCGTAGCTGTTCGCGTCCATGCCCTTCGGGAACCGGCAGCGATACACGTCGAAGCCTTCGCCGATCAGCCGCGGCGCGAGCTTGTCGGCCGCCGCATTGCCCGCATCATCCGCGTCATACGCGATCAGCACACGACGGACACCGTGGCGATGGAATGCCGCGAGGATCTCGTCGGTAAACCCCTCGATGCCATAGCTCGACGTCACGTTGCGATAGCCCGCACACCAGAACGTCAGCGCGTCGATCAGTGCCTCGCACAGGATGACTTCCGCCGCACAGGAATGTGCCAGTGCCGCTGCGGGCAGGATGCCGGAAGCGGCGTCCTGGCCGATCAAGCCCACTTCGTTGAACACACCGCGATGCGGACCAGGCAAGTACAGATGCATCGGCGTGCCTTCGCGCAAGCGGTCGTTGATCTTGCGGCCATAGATTTCCGTCACACCGCCCGCCGCATCGAACACCGGCACCACCAGCGAACCGTTGAAGTGCTCATGCCCGCTGTCGCGATAGATACCGACACGCTGCAACGCCCCGCGCTGCGCCGCACCGGCCTTGACCTGCATATCGGGAAGGCGGTAACCCAGCGTGCGATTGGCAAAGCCGAGACGGAAGTGGTCAATCACCTCGGCATGATCCAGCCCGCGCCTGGCCAGGTACGCCAGCGCTTCCGGGCTCTGCTTCAGCGTGGCATGGTAATAATCCACAACGCCACACAGCAGCGCCGCATCATCCGCGGCCGAGGCCGCCGCGGCGAGCGACACCGCCGGCTTCGCGCTCACCGCAACACCTTCGCCGGTCTGCTCCCGCAACCGCTCCACCGCCTCGCGGAACGACACGCCGTCCGACCGCATCACCCAGTCAATCACCGACCCGCCCGCCTGGCACGCCCCCAGGCAATGCCACAGGTTCGTCTTCGGCGACACCACCAGCGAGGGCGTCTTGTCATCGTGGAACGGACAGCGGCCGATCCGGTCCTTGCCGTGCGCTTTCAGCACCACGCCGGACGATTCCACCAAGCGCTCCAGTGATACCGACAGCTTTAGGCGTTCGATTTCGGACTCGGGGATGCGGGCCATGGCGGGGCTCCCGGGTAAAAACCGTCAATAGATGACATCGTGATCTAAACGATAGATGCATGTGTGATATTCTGCAAGCCAGTTCACCGGAGCCGCCTACCATGACCGCCACTCCTCACTGGCTTGTCGATCTGGATATGCACGGCATCGCTGAACGCCTCAAGCGCTTGCGGGAAGAACGCGGGCTGACCCAAACCCGTCTGGCCGAGTTGCTCGGCATGGCGGCACGAAGCTACAACCGCTGGGAACGCGGCGGCCATGTGCCCAGCCTGGAGATGCTCATCAAGGCCGCCGACGTGCTGCAAGTGACGCTGGATGAACTCGTCGGCCGTACCGAGATCCGCACCACACCCAGCATTCGCAATGCCGAGCTGCAGCAATTGGTGCATGACGTGGACGAGCTGCCCGATCGCGAGCAGCAGGCGCTGATTGTCGTAATAGACGGGCTCGTGAAGAGCGCGCAAGTTTCGCGAACCGTCAGCCGGCGTGCCGGCGCCAAACGCATTCCCGGCCGCATACGCGGCTAAACAGCGCGATCCACGGGTGTTAGAGCACCCGTGGATCGCTCACCACAACCCACTGACTAGGAGTGGATCATGGCTACGACCAAGCATAGGCCATCAACCGCCGAGCGGCGTATTACCGTCGGCACGGCGCACTATCCTGCGCTGCACGGCAGCGAGCAGCGCGGCGATCGGGAGGTGCCTTACATCCGGCTACGCGGGCACTGGCTGCAGCACGCCGGCTTCCCGCCCAATGGGCGTATCCAGATCAGCGTACGCGACGGCTGTCTCGTCATGACCTGCGAGCCGGCACCACCGGCTAAGACCCGGCGACGCTGAAGGCTAAAACAACAATCCCCGCCAGTGCGGGGATTGTTGTTTGGACGGACTGCATCAGCACAGAGCCAGGCAACCCTCAGCTTATCGGAGAAGTGCTCGCGAGGGCGTCGGAGATTTCCTAGAAGTGGTTGTCCTGGTCTTCGTCGCGAACTCATCGACCGAAATTTCGTCGCTTGCCAAGACCACTTCAGGCGGCAACGACTCGATAAGCTCTGACAGCCTGTACGTAGACCATGTGCTGAATATTGTGCCAACCCACGTTAAGCACAGCGTTCGAAATCAGCTTGTCTGAAGCATTGGTAACGACAACTCCAATCATTTTCCTGTCCCTTTGACAGTGTGAAAGTGACAGTTACTATCTGACTGTCGGCACCGCACACTCCCTATCCCGCGCTGCACGGCGCCGAGCATCGTGGCGATCGGGACGTGCCGTACATCCGCCTACGCGGGCACTGGCTGCAGCGCGCCGGATTTCCGCCGAACGAGCGCATCCGCGTCAGCGTGCGCGACGGCTGCCTCGTCATGAACTGCGAGTCGGCGCCACCGGCAGTGTCCCGGCGACGCTGAAAGCTTAAACAACAATCCCCGCCAGTGCGTGGATTGTTGTTTGAGCGGACTGCATCAACACAGAGCCAGGCAACCGTTAATCAATCGGAGAAGTGCTCGCGAGAGAATCGGAGTTTTCCGAGGGCTGGTTGTCCTCGTTCTCCGGAGTAGGCGATCTCCTAGAAGTGGTTGGCCTGGACTGCGCAGCTACCTAGACTGCGCAGCCTGGACTGCGGCCTGGATCGCGCCTAAATCCCACCAAGGAGGCGATCAATCTCCAAACCACGCGCTGAAAAATCACCATAAACATCAGTGGCCGCATTGAACAGCGCCTGATTTTCGGAGACGTACTTCACTGCTTCACGCACAACCCCCATGTTCGCCCGTATTCCTGCCGGGCACGTTTGCGCCTTTTCTTCAATCAAGCGAAGAAATGAGCTTGCCAAATCAGGAGCCGTCGACTCATTTAATGGACTGCTCATAACAAATTTTGCAAGACATCTGATGTAGAACACAAACGGCCTCAACGGCATCCAGCGAATTCCATCTACCATCGCTATTGGAGCCCTGGAAAGCCGCGACTGAATCTCTTCGCAAGATTTCCCAAAGTAGTCACTGTAGGAAGCTAGTAAGTCGAGATCATCTTCGGGCAATCCTCCCCAATCACGCGCTGTCGGTATAGGAAGCGGAATCTCTTTAGTGCTACGAGACTTTCCCATTAAGTACAGTTCCTATTGTGATCTTTTTTCAGGTTTTCCAGCCGCCTTTCCCAATCTGCTATTTTCTGAACATGCCGACCGGGAAACCATAGTGCATCCCACGCCCTGTAGCGGAAAATGACAGCCTTAGCGTGATGTATATTCCGAGACAGCGGGCCACAGCCGCTGCCGGGATCTGGCGGCATAACCGAAAGCCCCTTCATTATTTCGTACTCAGCCTGCTTCTGTTTTTCCTGCTGAGGCGTAAGGGCTCTCTGCGACGTCCAGCCTTCTTCTTCATAAATAGAGAACCTTACTTCACGCAGTAAGGCGTGCACTCCATACCCTGTTGCGGTAGCGGCAGCAGCTATAACAGTTACTCTAATGGTGACTCTAATAGCTACAGCTAGCGCCGCTGTCGCAACACCATTTCCAAGAACAAGCGCAGACCTTCCTGACGGATCGACGTAAACCGCAGGGTTGTCGTTCGCATAGAGATATTTGTGAAGTGATGCCGGATCATTCCCGACACCTGCGAAAGTATCTTGCTGCGTAAACCGCCCCACACGCGGTTCGATGGTAACCGTCCGGCGCGCCCATCTTCCCCAAAATCGAAGCAAGCCCGACGCTTACCTCGCCGGCTGCCAGCGATGGGGTAGCAGCTCAGCGATGCGGCGATCCGGATGGGTTGGCAGGCGGGTCAGCA
>JAAFHE010000214.1 GCA_013298265.1 Lysobacterales bacterium
GCCACAGCCAGGCCTTCGACCTGTCGCTGCAGACCGATGGCAGCTGGCAGGCCGACGTGGTGCCCGATGCGACGCATGCCGGCGGACCGGCGCTGTGGGAAGTGCACACCTTCGCGAGCGGCGGCGACGCGCGTACGCCGGTGCTGCGCGACGCCAAGACCGCACTGGCCGTGAGCCGCCCGAGCGCGCGCCTCAGCGGCGAGGTCAGCACCGCACTGGACAGTGCGCGCGGTACGGGGCTCAGCGTGAATGTCGGTGTCGAGGCCGCAAGCGCCAGCCGCTATCAGCTGGCCGGCGTGCTGTATGGCACGGCCGCCGACGGCGCGCGCCGGCCGGCCGCCTATGCCCAGTCGGCCGCGTGGCTGGCGACCGGCTCGGGCAAGCTGACGCTGGTCTTCGACGCCCAGGCACTGACCGGCAGCAAGCTGGCCGCACCGTACGAACTGCGCGACCTGCGCCTGTCCAACCAGGCTGACATGAGTGTGATCGAGCGGCGCGAGCGGGCATTGGAAATTCGCTGAGCGCGCGGAAGCGCGCGGCTTGCGCCGCGCGCTTCCGGCGGGAATCGGGAATGGGGAGTCGGGAATCGTAAAAGCGCTCGCAGCGCGCATCCCCCGCAGATTGCTCTTCCGACTCCCCATTCCCGATTCCCGCTACGCTTGAACGCATGACCCCTGCTATCCCCGCGCTGCGCCTGTCCAGTTTCTATTTCATGTACTACGCCGTGCTTGGCGGGTTCACGCCGTACTGGAGCCTTTATCTCAAGGACCACGGCCAGGACGCCGCCGCGATCGGCTTGCTCATGAGCCTGTGGTACGCGACCCGCATCGTCGCGCCGAGCAGCTGGAACTGGCTCGCCGGCCGCTCGTCACGGCCTATACGCTGGCTGCACCTGGGCTGCATCGCGAGCGCGCTGAGCTTCTGCCTGTTCCTGCTGCCACTGGGCTTTACCGGCCTCTTCGCGGCAATGTGCGTATTTTGCTTTTTCCATAACGCGACCATGCCGCAGTTCGAGGCGATCACGCTGTCGCATCTGCACGGCGCTATCGAGCGCTATGGCGCGATCCGGGTCTGGGGCTCGCTCGGCTTCATCGCCGTCGTCGCGCTGTTCGGCGTGCTGCTCGACCACATCGCGGTCGCCTGGCTGCCGCTGCTGATGCTGCCGCTGCTGGTCGGCATCACCGCCTCTGCCTTCGTCAACGACTACGGCCCGGCGCAGCGCGACGCCCTGCCCGCCGCCGCGGCGGAGTTCCGCCAGCGCCTGCGCCGGCCCGAGGTAATCGCGTTCTTCATCACCTGCCTGCTGGTGCAGATCTCCTTCGGTCCGCTCTACACATTTTTTTCGCTGTACCTGGAACAACACGGCTACCGGCCGTCGGCGCTCGGCGCGTTCTGGGTCATCGGCGTCGCGGTGGAGGTCGCCGTGTTCTTCTTCTCGCCGCGGCTGTTCCTGCGCTGGCCGGCACAGACCGTGCTGCTGGTCGCGGTCGCGAGTGCCGCTCTGCGCTGGCTCGTGACCGCGCTGTTTCCGGACTCACCGGCGATCATGACGCTGGCGCAGCTGACCCACGCGATCAACTTCGCCGCGTTCTTCGCCAGCGCGATGCAACTGATGGCGCAGTATTTTCCCGGCCCCCTCGGCGGTCACGGCCAGGGTGTTTTCTATGGGTTTTCCTCGGGCGTCGGCGGGGCGCTCGGCGCGCTGATTGCAGGCCAGGCCTGGCGCATAGGCGGCGGCCGCCTCGCATTCGAAGTAGCCGCCGTCTTTGCCGCGGTCGCCGCGCTGATCGCCTGGCGCTGGGTGCGGCCGGAGCGGGCGGCGCTGCGCGCAGCGCGAGAATCGAGAATCGGGAATGGGGAATCGTAAAAGCCGGTTAAGAGCCGAACGCTTGAACGCGCGCGCTCTGACGATTCCCGATTCCCGATTCCCGGCTACTACGCCCTCGCGAAATCAAACGCGAGCACGTCGCGGATATCGTCGGTCTGCGCCAGGCACATCAGGAGCCGCTCGATGCCCATCGCAACGCCGGCGCAGGCCGGCATGCGACCCAGCACCGCCAGAAGACTCTCATCGAGCGGCACTTCGCGCAGGCCACGCTCGCGGCGGCGCGCGTTGTCGCGTTCGAAGCGCGAGCGCTGTTCGGCCGCGTCGAACAGCTCGTGATAGCCGTTCGCCAGCTCGTAAGGTCCTAGGTACAGCTCGAAGCGCTCGGCGACGGGAGGATCGCGCGGCCGTATCCGCGCGAGTGCGCATTGGCTCGCGGGGTAGTCGTAGACCATCGTGATGCGATCGGCTGGAAACCGCGGCTGGATCAGGTGCGTGATCAGCAGGTCCAGCCAGTCGTCGCGCAACAGGCCAGCCGGATCGATCGAGAACCGCGCCAGCGGTGCCGCGAGCTCCGCTTCAGTTGCAGCGAAGGGATCGATCGACAGGTAGTGCAGGAACAGCGCGCGATAGCTGAATTTCTGCCGGTCCGGCCGACGCCGCATCATGACGAGAAGATCGGCGACGAGATCGCAGGCTTCGTGCATCAGGGTAAGGTGGTCCCAGCCGACGCGGTACCACTCCAGCATCGTGAATTCTGGGTTGTGCCGCTGCCCGGCCTCGCCATTGCGGAAAACGCGGCCGAGTTCGTAGCAGTCGCCTATGCCTTCCGCCAGCAGGCGCTTGAGCGGAAATTCCGGCGACGTGCGCAACCAGCGTTCCGCGCTGCCGGCGTCGCGATGACCGCTGAAGCGCGTCGTGAAGCTCTCAATGTTCGGATCGGTATTGCCGCACGCCGAGAGTATCGGCGTCTCCACTTCAAGCACCGAACGCATCGCGAGAAAGTCACGTATTTCCCGGTATACACGGGCGCGCAGAAAAGCCTGTCGATACGTGACCGGCGCTGTGCTCACGATGACTGTTCGGCCAGAAAACCCAGCAGGCGTTCCTCGTCCCAGACCTCCAGCCCAAGCTCAGCCGCCTTTTCGAGCTTGGAGCCCGCGCCCGGCCCGGCGACGACGAAGTCGGTTTTCTTCGACACGCTGCCGGACACCTTGGCGCCGAGCGCTTCGAGTTTTTCCTTGGCCTCGTCGCGGCTCAGCGCTTCGAGCGTGCCGGTCAGCACGACGGTCTTGCCGGCGAGCACGCCTTGTGCGATGCGTTGCGGCTCGGCATCGGGCCACTGCACGCCGGCCGCGCGCAGTGCGGCGATGACGTCGCGGTTGTGGGTTTCGGCGAAGAACGCGACGATTCGCCCGGCGACGACGGGGCCCACGTCGGGAATCGCGCGCAGTTCATCGAGCGTGGCGGCCATGACGGCGTCGAGATTGCCGAACCAGCGCGCGAGGGCTTTGGCAGTGGACTCACCGACATCACGTATGCCCAGCGCGAACAGGAAACGCTCCAGCGTGGTGCTGCGGCTTTTCTCGATCGCATCGAGCAGGTTTTCGGCCCAGCGCGTGGGAACCTTGCCCTTCTTGACCGTTTCCGGAACGCTGCCGCTGCGCTCCTGGCCGAGCCGGCGCAGTTCGGTCAGGTCGTCCAGGCGTAGCGCGTACAGATCAGCCGGACTGCGCAGGCAGCGCGACGCTTCGCCGTCGCGCAGGAACGGCAGCTCGACCATGTCGTCGATGATCTCGCCGCCGAGGCCTTCGATGTCCATCGCGCGACGCGCGGCAAAGTGGAAAATGGCTTCCTTGCGTTGCGCCGGACAGAACAGGCCGCCACTGCAGACGAGGGCGACGCCCTCTTCGTATTCGATCCCGGCCTTGGTCTGCTTTTTCACCTTCTGCACCCGGACCAGCACCGCATCGCAGACCGGACAGCGATCGGGGAACTGCCACGGTTGCGTGCCGGCGGGGCGCTTCTCCGGGATCACCTTGACGATTTCCGGAATCACATCGCCGGCGCGTCGCACGATCACCCAATCGCCCAGGCGCATATCCAGCCGCGCGATCTGGTCGGCGTTATGCAGCGTGACGTTGCTGACGGTGACACCGGCCACCTGCACGGGCCGCAGCCGCGCGACCGGCGTGGCGGCGCCGGTGCGGCCAATCTGGATCTCGATGTCGAGCAGTTCCGTCGATTGCTCCTGCGCCGGAAACTTGTGCGCGATCGCCCAGCGCGGCGCGCGCGAGACGAAGCCCATCGTGCGCTGGCCAGCGTAGTCGTCGAGCTTGTAGACCACGCCGTCGATGTCGTAAGGCAGGTGATCGCGGCGCTCACCGATCCGGCGGTAGTACGCGATCAGCCCGGCGAATCCTTGCGCGGTGGATGCCTCCGGCGCTACCGGAAAACCCCAGTCGCGCAATTGCGCGAGCGCGGCGCTGTGGCGCTCACCGAGATTTTGTTCCGGGGTGGCCGGCAGATACACGGCGTAGGCATAGAACGCGAGCGGACGCTTGGCGGTTTCCTGCGCATCCTTCTGGCGCAGGCTTCCGGCGGCGCCGTTGCGCGGATTGGCAAGGACCTTCTCGCCGCTCTCGCGCGCCTTGGCGTTGTAGGCCTCGAACGCCGCGCGCGGCATGTAGACCTCGCCGCGCACCTCGAGCTGCGCCGGCCAGCCGCTGCCGCGCAGGCGCAGTGGAATCGTCTTGACGGTGCGCAGGTTGGAGGTGACGTCTTCGCCCTTCGCGCCGTCGCCGCGCGTGGCACCGCGCACGAACAGGCCGTTCTCGTAGCGCAGGCTGATCGCAAGCCCGTCGAGCTTGGGTTCGACCGAAAATTCCGGCTCGCTCAGGCCTAGCGTGTTCTCGATGCGGCGCACGAAATCGCCGATCGTGGCGAAGCGCGCGGCATCGTCTTCCGCGCTGGTATCGTCGAAGGCGTTGTTGAGCGACAACATCGGGATGTCATGCACGACTTCGGCGAAATCGCGCGAAGCCGTGGCGCCGACGCGCTGGGTCGGCGAGTCCTCGGTCTGCAGTTCGGGATGCTCGGTTTCCAGCGCGACCAGCTCGCACATCAGCGCGTCATAGTCCGCGTCGGGAATGCTGGCATCGTCTAGCACATGGTAGCGGTAGTTGTGTTCGGCCAGTTCGGCGCGCAGCTCGGCGGCGCGTTGGGCGGGATTTCGGCTCATGCGGAACTCGGGTCGGTCGCGAAAGGAGACGTGGCGGCGAGGCCGCCAAGCCGGATCGTGCAGGAGTCTACCGGCTGGTTGCACGATTCCGTGCAGTACGGAATGCTAGCCCGACTTCACGGAGAGCTGACATGGCGAAGAAGGGCTGGGCCGCGTTTCCCTATGCCGACAAGGCATACGACTACGCCGGCGACTCGCTGGCGAAATCCTGGAAGACCTTGCATGCGGGGGACCAGGAACCGTTTCCCGACGAAACCCATATGGCCAAGCTGTTCAAGGCCAACACTAAGCTCGGCAAGGACGCGGCGGCCACCGCGAGCGCCTTGCAGGAAGCCTGGCGTGCCTTCCATCGCGGCGATTTCGAAGCCGCCTTCGAGCAGGGCAAGGCATTGAAAGCGCTCGGCGCCTCCGTCGCGATCAAGGCGGCCGGCATCCATGCGACGTATCTGGTCGACGGGGAAAAGGAAAAGCTCGCGCGCTACGAAGCACTCGCAGCGCTCGCCGAAGAGGCCATCGCCGCGCTGCCCGGCGAAGCCAACAGCCACTACCGCCGCGCGTTTGCCATCGGCCGCTACAGCCAGTGCATCTCGATCACCAAGGCGCTGGCCCAGGGCCTGGCCGGCAAGGTCAAGGAATCGCTGGACGCAACGCTTGAACTCGCTCCCAAACACGCCGAGGCGCAGACCGCGCTGGGCCTGTACCACGCCGAGATCGTCGGCAAGGTCGGCGGCATGCTGGCCAAGCTGACCTACGGCGCCAGTGCGGCAGTCGCCGAGAAGCACCTGACGGAAGCGACGAAGCTGACCCCGGCGTCACCGATCGCCTGGATCGAATACGGTAACGGCCTGTTGCTGCTGCATGGCGACAAGCGCGAAGACGCGGTTGCGGAAGCCTATTCGAAAGCCGCCAAGCTCAAGCCGCGCGATGCGATGGAAGCGCTCGACGTGGCCTGGGCGAAGGACCAGCTGGCCTGAGGGCAGGAAATCAGTGAAGAAGCGGAGTGAGGAGAGCCCCCTCGTTTCTCACTCCTCTCCACTGTTCCTTCAATTGCCTCCACCACGCAGCGTGGACGCATTGGGCAGGCCCGACGGTCCCGGCGATTTCATCTGCAGGCGGCGCACTTCGGTTTCCGAACTGCGCCGCGCACGTTGCTGGTCGGCGTAGGTCTGGCACTTGTCTTTGCCCAGGTGCGAGCCGGTGGGGCGTTCGCGCGAACAGATCAGGCGGCGTCCGTCGTTGCGAGTCAGCACCGCGTTGACGTTTTCCTGCGCCTGCAGCAGTTCGGCCTTGTCGCCGTCACGGAACGACGCTGCGTCGGTATGGCGTGCCAGCACCGCGGCGATGGTATCGAGGTTTCGCTCGACCTCGACGCGTTCGGACTCCGACACGAATTCGTAGTGACCGCCCGACTGCATCTGCTGGCGGATCGCGGCAGCCTGGCCGTCGAACAGGGTCTTGCTGTCGGCGGTCAGGGGCCGCTCGACACGCTCCTTCGCCGGCGCCGCCGTCGCGAACAGCAGGCTGACGGCAACCAGCAACGCTGCCGGATGGATGCGCTTCATCGTATGCTCCGCAGAAAGGGACAGGCGGCTCATTGTCGCCAGCAACCGCAGCCGGCCGCGTTGCCGAAACTGCGGACATACGAACCATATCGTAGTGCCGC
>JAAFHE010000216.1 GCA_013298265.1 Lysobacterales bacterium
ACGTGAAGATGGTAGTCACGCTGATCGCGCCGATCGCGATGGAAGAAGGCCTGCGCTTCGCGATCCGCGAAGGCGGTCGTACCGTCGGCGCCGGCGTCGTCGCCAAGATCTTCGCCTGAGCAACAAAAGCGCCGTGCGCTTGAAATGGCGCGCGGCGGCCTGAACTGGCTTTGGCGGCGCAAGCCGCCATCGCCATTTGCGGGTTTGGCAAGTGCAGATACAGCAAGTGTGGTGTAACAGAGTTTACGCGGTACGCCAGTAGCTCAATTGGCAGAGCAGCGGTCTCCAAAACCGCAGGTTGGGGGTTCGAGTCCCTCCTGGCGTGCCATTGATCGCAGGTTCGGCGTGAGGCAGCAGTGCGCTATGCGCCCGCCGCCAGGGCCGCTTCGGCAGCAGGAACATGAACGCGAAAGTCGAACAAGCTTCCGGCACCAGTGCTGCCGATATCGCCAAGCTCACGCTGGCCGCCCTCATTCTGGTGGGTGGTATCGTGGGCTTCTACTATTTTGCTGATGCAGCCCCCGTGCTGCGCGCAATCGGCATGCTGGCCGCACTGGTTGCGGCGGTATTCGTCGCCGGCCAGTCAGGCCCAGGGCGCAATGCCCGATTCTTTCTCCGCGAGTCGAGCATAGAACTGCGCAAGGTCGTATGGCCGACGCGCGAAGAAACCATTCGTACGACCGGCGTGATCGTGGTCGTCGTCATCATCATCAGCATCATCCTCGGCCTGATCGACCTGCTCCTCAAGGTCATCGTCATGGATTGGCTGCTCAAGTTCTAAGGACCGTAATGGCCAAGCGTTGGTACGTCGTCCATGCCTATTCCGGCTTTGAGCACCAGGTTGCGAAAGGCCTGCGTGACCGCGTCGTGCGCGCCGGCATGGAAGACAGGTTCGGCGACATCCTCGTCCCGACCGAAGAAGTGATCGAGATGCGCGGCGGCCAGAAGCGCCGCAGCGAACGCAAGTTTTTTCCCGGCTACGTGCTGGTGCAGATCGAAACGGATACCGAGAACAAGGCGCCGAAGATCGACGACGAGTCCTGGCATCTGGTCAAGGAAACATCGAAGGTGATGGGTTTCATCGGCGGCACGGCCGATCGTCCGCTGCCGATCAAGGATTCCGAGGCGGACGCGATCCTGCGTCGTGTGCAGGAAGGCGTGGAAAAGCCCAAGCCCAAGGTGCTGTTCGAGCCAGGCGAAATGGTTCGCGTGACCGAGGGTCCGTTCAACGACTTCAACGGTGTTGTCGAGGAAGTCAACTACGAAAAGAGCCGCCTGCGAGTCGCCGTTCTGATCTTTGGTCGTTCGACGCCGGTGGAGCTGGAATTCGGCCAGGTTGAGAAGGCCTGAACCGCTCCGGGGCAGAGCGCCGCAACGGCTGCTCGCCCTGTTCGTGTTGCTAGTCAGTTTTGTTTTTGCAGGACCGTGACGCCAGGGCGCGTGCAATCCCTGGCCCGATGGGGAGCCTGATGTCCAGGCGTTATACCCGGAGAAGACAATGGCAAAGAAAGTAGTCGGCTATATCAAGCTGCAGGTGAAGGCCGGTCAGGCCAACCCCTCGCCGCCGGTCGGTCCTGCGCTGGGTCAGCGCGGCCTCAACATCATGGAATTCTGCAAGGCCTTCAATGCGGCCACGCAGAAGCTGGAACCGGGCCTGCCGATTCCCGTCGTGATCACGGCCTATTCGGATCGTTCCTTCACCTTCATCACCAAGACGCCGCCGGCTTCGATTCTTCTGAAGAAGGCTGCGGGCATTCAGTCGGGCTCCAAGCGCCCGAACACCGAAAAAGTCGGCAAGGTCACGCGCAAGCAGCTCGAAGAGATTGCCACCGCGAAGATGCCGGATCTCACCGCCGCTGATCTCGATGCCGCCGTGCGTACCATCGCCGGCAGCGCGCGCAGCATGGGCTTGAATACGGAGATCTAAGGCAATGGCAATCACCAAGCGTTTCAAAGCAATGCAGGGCCTGGTCGAGCCGGGCAAGACCTATCCGCTCGAAGCCGCGCTGAAGATCCTCAAGGACAACGCAAAGGCGAAGTTCGTCGAGTCCGTCGACGTCGCGGTGCGTCTGGGTATCGATGCCAAGAAGTCAGACCAGGGCGTGCGCGGCTCCAGCCTGCTGCCGCACGGCACTGGCAAGACCATCCGTGTCGCCGTGTTCTGCCCTCCGGGCGAGAAAGCCGAGGCCGCCAAGGCCGCCGGTGCTGATGCTGTCGGCATGGACGATCTGGCCGAGAAGATGCAGGCTGGTGAGCTGAACTTCGGTCGCGTGATCGCGACCCCGGACGCCATGCGCGTCGTTGGCAAGCTCGGCCAGCTGTTGGGTCCGCGCGGTCTTATGCCGAACCCGAAGGACGGTTCGGTCACCGCCGACGTCGCCACCGCGGTCAAGAACGCGAAGGCAGGCCAGGTCAAGTTCCGTAATGACAAGGCCGGCATCATCCATGCCACCATCGGCAAGGCCAGCTTCGAAGCCGACGCACTGAAGGAAAACCTCAACACCCTGCTGGCGGACCTGCTCAAGGCCAAGCCGGCTGCGGCCAAGGGTCATTATCTGCAGAAAGTGTCGCTGTCGACCACGATGGGCCTCGGCGTGATCGTCGACCAGTCCACGCTGGGCGTGAAGCAGTAATTCGCAAACGCGGCGCAAGCCGCATCCGGCACGCAAACGCGCCGGAGCAATTTTGAGGGCTCCCGGCCGTGATGGCCGGGCGCCGTCAAAGACCGCAGGCGATCGAAACGGTATGCCCGGGAGAGCAGGGAAGCGCAACACTGCGATGGATGCTCCTGGTCATGACGCGAAGGTCTTAAACCATCGGCCTGCGTAGATGGTGTCGCCCGTAACAGGTTTTCCTGGAACGGCCACCAAAACGGTATCGCGAGATACCAGCGGATCTGAAAGGACTGAACGATCCGTTTCGCTGATGGATGCAAGGCACAGGAGTGCTCTGCTATCCGGTTCGGAGAACGCAATGGCGCTCAATCTTGCGCAAAAGAAAGAGGTCGTTGCCGAACTGGCGAATGTGGCTTCCTCGGCTTATTCCCTGGTCGCCGCCGAGTATGCGGGTCTTACCGTCGGGCAGCTTACCGAGCTGCGCAAGAAGGCGCGTCAGAACGGTGTGTTTCTTCGAGTTGCGAAGAACACGCTGGTCTCGCGCGCGGTAGAAGGGACCGATTACGAGTGCGTCAAGGACTCGCTGGTCGGCCCGCTGCTGTACGCCTTCTCGAAGGAAGATCCCGGTGCTGCCGGCCGTCTGATCAAGGATTTCGCCAAGGGTGCGGACAAGCTGAAACCCGTATTGGTCGCCATGGGCGGCAAGGCATACCCGGGCTCGCACGTTGATGTGCTGGCTTCGCTGCCGACCCGCGATCAGGCGCTCAGCATGTTCCTCAACGTGCTTATCCAGCCCGCCACCATGCTCGTCCGCCTGCTGTCGGAACCCGCGTCGCAGATTGCGCGCGTTACCAAGGCAGCCGGTGAGAAGCAGGCGGCTTGAGCCACACGCCAGCCGGTCACGAAATTCACAACTTAGCCGTAATTTCCAGGAGTTAACACAATGTCTCTCAGCAACGAGCAGATCATCGAAGCGATCGCCGGCAAGACCCTCATCGAGGTGATGGAGCTGGTCAAGGCGATGGAAGAAAAGTTCGGCGTGTCCGCCGCTGCCCCGGTCGCCGCCGCGGCTGGCCCGGCCGCTCCGGCCGCTGTCGTCGAAGAAAAGACCGAATTCACCGTCGTGCTGAAGGCCACCGGCGAGAAGAAGGTCGAAGTGATCAAGGCTGTTCGCGCGATCACCGGCCTGGGTCTGAAGGAAGCCAAGGACCTCGTCGAATCCGCTCCGGCCACCGTCAAGGATGCCGCCAGCAAGGACGATTCGGCCAAGTTCAAGAAGGAACTGGAAGCTGCCGGCGCTACCGTCGAGATCAAGTAAGCGACGCGTTGCGTCGCCTGCTAGTCCAGGCAAGACGAAAGCCTGGGGGCGTAAGCTCCCGGGCTTTCACTGTTGTTCGCAGGACCGCGACTATCGGCAAGCAGTGATGGAACAGAGACACTTTTTGCCGATATCCGTTTTCCCTTCCACGTTGCTGCTTCCGCAGTGACGGTTTTGACGACCCGAGGCGGTACCCGACCATGACCTACTCGTTCACCCAGAAGAAGCGTATCCGCAAGGATTTCGGCAAGCGCCCCGTCGTGCTTGACGTTCCTTTCCTGCTCGCCATCCAGGTGGATTCCTACCGGGAATTCCTCCAGCTTGACGCCGGCGGCGTGACCGCCCGCGAAGACAAAGGCCTGCATGCGGCGCTGAAGTCGGTGTTCCCGATCACGAGCTATTCGGGCAATGCAGCCCTCGAATACGTCAGCTACCGCTTGGGCGAACCCCCGTTCGATGAGCGCGAGTGCCGCCAGCGTGGCATGAGCTACGGTGCGCCATTGCGCGTGACCGTGCGCCTGGTCATCTATGACCGCGAAAGCCCCGCCAACAACAAGGCGATCAAGTACGTCAAGGAGCAGGAAGTCTACATGGGCGAACTGCCGCTCATGACCGACACCGGCACCTTCATCGTCAACGGTACGGAGCGAGTTATCGTCTCGCAGCTGCACCGGTCGCCGGGCGTGTTCTTCGATCACGACCGCGGCAAGACGCATAGCTCGGGCAAGTTGCTGTTCTCTGCCCGTGTCATTCCGTACCGCGGCTCCTGGCTCGATTTCGAATTCGATCCCAAGGACTGCCTGTTCACGCGTATCGACCGCCGCCGCAAGCTGCCGGTCACCGTGCTGCTGCGCGCGCTCGGCTACACCAACGCCGAGATGCTCGACCTGTTCTTTGAGAAGAACGTGTTCACCCTCGGCAAGCAGGGCGGTGCCGAGCTTGAGCTCGTCGCCGAACGCCTGCGCGGCGAGACGCTGAACTTCGATCTGCGTGCTGGCGAGAAGGTCGTCGTCGAGGCGGGCAAGCGCATCACCGCGCGCCATGTGCGCGAGCTGCAGAAAGAAAACATCAACTCGCTCGAAGTGCCGGACGACTACCTGCTCGGCCGCATCGTGTCGCACGACGTCATCGACAAGAAGACCGGCGAGCTGTTGGCGCTGGCCAACGAAGAACTCAACGAAACTCTGCTGGAGAAATTCCGCAAGGGCGGCGTCGAGAAGATTTCCACGCTGTGGGTCAACGACCTGGATCGCGGTCCGTACATCTCGAGCACACTGCGCATCGACTCGACCAAGACGCCGCTCGAGGCACTCGTCGAAATCTACCGCATGATGCGCCCGGGCGAGCCCCCGACCAAGGAGGCCGCGCAGAACCTGTTCTTCAACCTGTTCTTCACCTTCGAGCGCTACGATCTCGATCGTGTCGGCCGCATGAAGTTCAACCGTCGCGTCGGCCGCAAGGACGACAATGGCCCCGGCATTCTGTACGACCACCGTTATCTGGCCGAGCGCAACGACGAGAACTCCAAGTCGCTGGTCAAGGAACTGGGCCAGACCTCGGACATCCTCGACGTTATCCGCACACTCTGCGAAATCCGCAACGGCCGAGGCGTAGTCGACGACATCGATCATCTGGGCAACCGCCGCGTGCGTTCGGTCGGCGAAATGGCCGAGAACGTGTTCCGCATCGGTCTCGTACGTGTCGAGCGCGCCGTGAAGGAGCGTCTGTCGCTGGCCGAGTCCGAAGGTCTGACGCCGCAGGAACTCATCAATGCCAAGCCCGTCGCGGCAGCGATCAAGGAATTCTTCGGTTCCTCGCAGCTTTCGCAGTTCATGGATCAGACCAACCCGCTGTCGGAAGTGACGCACAAGCGTCGCGTGTCGGCCCTCGGTCCGGGCGGCCTTACGCGTGAGCGCGCCGGCTTCGAGGTGCGCGACGTTCATCCGACCCACTATGGCCGCGTCTGCACCATCGAAACGCCGGAAGGTCCGAATATCGGTCTGATCAATTCGCTCGCCGTATACGCGCGCACCAACGATTACGGCTTCCTCGAGACGCCATACCGTCGAGTGACCGACGAAAAGATCACCAATGAAGTCGACTACCTGTCGGCGATCGGCGAAGGCGAATTCGTTATCGCCCAGGCCAACTCACCGCTGACCGAAGACGGCCGTTTCGTTGACGAATACGTCGCCTGCCGCTACCGCGGTGAGTCGGAACTGCGTCCAGCCAGCGACGTGCACTACATGGACGTCTCGCCGATGCAGACCGTTTCGGTCGCTGCGGCGCTGGTGCCGTTCCTCGAGCATGACGATGCGAACCGCGCGCTGATGGGCGCGAACATGCAGCGCCAGGCCGTGCCGACGCTGCGTGCCGAGAAGCCGCTGGTCGGTACCGGTATCGAGCGCGCCGTGGCGCGCGACTCGGGTGTGCTGGTGCTGGCCAAGCGCGGCGGCGTCATCGACCAGGTCGACGCCGGCCGTATCGTCGTGCGTGCGCATGAAGTCGAAGTCGGCGACAACGACGCGGGCGTCGATATCTACACGCTGACCAAGTACACCCGTTCCAACCAGAACACCTGCATGAACCAGCGCCCGCTGGTGAGAGTGGGCGATGTGGTAGCGACTGGCGACGCGCTGGCCGACGGCCCGTCGACCGACATCGGTGAACTGGCCCTGGGCCAGAACATGCTGATCGCGTTCATGCCCTGGAACGGCTACAACTTCGAAGACTCGATCCTGATCTCCGAGCGCGTGGTCGAGGAAGACCGCTACACGACGATCC
>JAAFHE010000215.1 GCA_013298265.1 Lysobacterales bacterium
TCCTCGACGACCCGGCGACACAGGCCGCACTCTCTGCATGCGACACGACGGACCCTGGGGTCGAGCGTGACGACGATGCACCCGTCTACGTGATCTACACCTCTGGCTCGACCGGACAGCCCAAGGGTGTCGTCAACGTGCAGCGCGGATTGTCCAATCTCGCTGCGGCGCAGCCGGCGATGTTCGCCGTCGATACGGATAGCCGCGTGCTGCAGTTCGCGTCGCCGAGTTTCGACGCGAGCGTGTTCGAGATCGCGATGGCACTTGGCGCCGGAGCGACCCTGTGCCTGGGCACGAATGAGGCGTTGCTGCCGGGCGGCCCACTGCAGCACACGCTGGCGCGGCAGTCGGTGACTCACCTGACCGTGCCGCCATCGGTGCTGGAGCTGCTCCTGCCGGAGCAACTGTCCGGCGTGTCGACGCTCGTTGTCGCCGGCGAAGCGCTGGCACCGGCGCTGGCGGCGCGCTTCTGTACAGGGCGGCAGCTGTTCAATGCCTACGGTCCCAGCGAAGCGTCGGTCTGCGCGACTAGCTGGCGTTGCGACGGCAGCGACACCGACATCGTGCCGATCGGATTTCCGCTGCCGGGTACGCGGCTCCATATTCTCGATCGCTACGGCCAGCCCGCGCCGGTCGGCGTGATCGGGGAGATCCATCTCGGTGGTGCCGGACTCGCGGCGGGCTACCTGCAGCGTGACGAACTGACCGCGCAGCGCTTCATCGCCGACCCTTTGCGTAGCGACGGCGCCCGGCTCTATCGCACCGGCGATCTCGGGGAGTATCGCAGCGACGGTGCAGTGCTCTACCGCGGTCGCAGCGACACGCAGATCAAGCTGCGCGGTTTTCGCATCGAGCCCGGTGAGATCGAGGCGCGGCTTGAGAGCATCGCCGAGGTGTGCAGGGCCGTGGTGCAGGTGCGCGAGGACGTGAACGGACACCGGCGCCTCGTCGCCTATGTAGGCCTTGCCGAAGACGCCGATACGGACGGCATCGATGCGCGCCTGCGTCGCGTGCTGCTGAGTCATCTGCCGAGTCACCTGATCCCGGCACAGTTCGTGTCCGTCGCGCACTGGCCGCTGACCGCGAGCGGCAAGCTGGACCGGCGCGCGCTCGCGCGGCTGGATACGATCGTTGTCACTGCACCGACGGCGCCGCGCAACGCGATCGAACAGGCCATCGTGCGCAGTTGGGCAAGATTGCTCGGCCTGACCGAAGCGCAGGTCGGAATCGACACGGATTTCTTCGCCTCCGGCGGCGACTCCATGCTGGCCGCGCGCTTCGTGGCGGCAGCCGCGCTCGACGGTCTGCAGATCGGTATCCGCGACGTGCTCGACCGGCACACCGTTCGCGAACTCGCGCCGCGGGTTCGCGCGGTTGCCGCTGCGTCGTCTTCCGCACAGGACGGCGAGGCGGCGGCCCTGCCGCTGCTGCCGAATGTCGCGCATGCGCTGGCCGTATCGAGCGCGGACGTGCGCGATTGCTGGAACCTGTTCTCGCGGGTGGAGCTGCCGGCGGACTGTTGCTTCGCAACGCTGCGTGACGCGTTCGGCCTGCTGCTGCAGCGTCACGATGCGCTGCGCCAGAGCTACTGGGAAGAGGCTGGCGGCTGGCGCGGTCGCATTCTGCCGTACGACGGCACGCTGGCTTTCCGTGTCATGGACGTCGGCGGCGACAGTGCCGCCGCGCTGGATGCAGCACTACGCACAGCGCACCACGACATGCTGGGCGGCGCCAGTGTCCAGCACGGTCCGCTGATCCAGATGACCGTGCTCGATCGCGGCGCCGGCTGCCGCGCGCAGTTGCTCTGGTGCGCGCACCACTACGCTACCGATGCGGTGTCGTCGGAAATCCTCGGCCGCGAGTTCGTGCGTCTTTACGAACAGCTCGAACGCGGCCTGCCACCGGCGCTGCCGCCTGTCGCGCCGCGCTATCGCGACTACGCCGGGTATCTGCAGCGCTACGCCGACAGTGCGGCCTGCCTCGCGCACGTTCCCTACTGGCGGCGCGCACTGGACCACGCCGATCTCGGCATTCCGCTCGATCGCACCGACGGAAAGTGCTACCCGTGGACCTGGATCGACTGGCGCAGTGCGCATCCGGTCGGACCATTGCTCGATGCGGCGGCGGTCGATGGCGCGCCACCGCTTGCGGACCTGCTCGTCGCCGCGTTCGCGGACGCGTACGCGTGCTGGTCGGGCAGGGACGTGCTCTGGATGAACCTCATCGACAGCGGCCGCGACGGTCCGCCGGAGTCGCCCGACACCGGCAGCGCCGTCGGCTGGTTCGCGACGCTGTATCCGCTGCTGCTCGAATTCGATCGGCATGCGCTGCCGGTGGGGCGAGTGCGTATGCTCTGCACGCAACTGCGCGAGCTGCCGCGCGACAAGAGCTTCGGTCTGCTCAAGTATTGCTGCAGTGATGCCGCGGTGCGTGTCGAACTCGCTGCGTTGCCGGAGCCGCGCATCAACTTCAATTTCCTCGGCCGCTATCGCACGAGTGCCGTTGAGGCGGCGACCCAGGACTCGCGCTTCGGTGCGCTGCCGTTCGATGTCAGCGACGACGCCTATCTGGCCGATGCGGGCGACGGCGAATCCACCGCACTCGGCGAGAACTACATCCTCTTCGTCTGTTCGATCCGCGACCATACGCTCGACGTGACCTGGGCCTACAACACGCAACAGTTCGATCAGGTGACGATCGAGCGTTTCGATGCGGCGCTGGGCGCGCAACTGCGTGAATTCGCGGCGGCCCTCGGCGTTGCGGAGGGGAGCGAATGAGACTGCTCGGTTATGTATTCCGCCAATCGCCGGGCCTCGTGCTGATCGCAATCGCTACCGGCATAGCCGGCGGTCTGAGCGGCGCCGCTTTGATCTCGGTGATCGGTACGGCCGTAGGCGGCGGCGATCGTGGCAACCTGGTATGGGCGTTCGCCGGGCTGTGCGTGCTGACCGTCGTCGCGCGTTCGGCCGCGGCGATCGCACTGATTCGCCTGACGCAGGGCGCGACCTACCGCATGCGCATCGTGCTGAGCCGCAAGTTGCTCGCGACGCGCTACGAGACCCTGCAGCGGATCGGCAAGGCGGAGCTGCAGACCATCCTCAACAACGACATACTGACGGTCACCCAGGTGTTCCAGCAGATGCCGGTGATCCTCAGCGATCTGGTGCTGGTGTTCGCGAGTCTCGCCTACATGGCCTGGCTGTCGCTGGCGCTGTTCGTGCCGTTCGTCGTCGCGCTCGCGATCGCGCTCGTGCTGTATCTGATGGTCGAGCGCATTCCGCTGCGCAAGTCGGAAGCCTTGCGTGCGCAGCTCGAGGGGATGACGGCCGGACTGCGTGATCTTGTCGACGGCAGCCGCGAATTGCAGCTCAATGCGCGCCGCGGCACATTCTTCGTCGAGCGCGTGCTCGCACCGCTTGCCGCAGGGCAGCGCCGGCTTGCGACCGAAGCCATGGCGGGGTTCGCGCTGGTGGCCAACAGCGGTACGGTGATGTTCTTCGCGGTCATGGGCGTGGTGCTGTTCTCCGCTCCCCACTGGAGTTCGGTTGGCACCGACGTGCAGACGCGTTTCGCGTTCTCGCTGATGTATCTGCTCGGGCCGCTGCACGGCCTGACCATGTCGCTGCAGAGCCTTCGCTACGGCGAGATCGCGCTGCGGCGCATCGAGCAGCTCGAAACAGGGCTGCCGCCGGAAAATGCGAGTGTCGCGGTGATGCCGGAATTTCCTGTGCACGAGCGCCTCACGCTCGAACTCGACGCGCTGCGCTATTGCTATGCGGGCGAGGAGGGAGAGCCCGGCTATACCGTGGGTCCGATCGATCTGACCCTGCGCCAGGGCGAGATCACCTTCATCATCGGCGGCAACGGCAGCGGCAAGACTACCTTGGCGCTGTTGTTGCTCGGGCTTTACGAGCCCAGCGACGGCCAGCTACGGCTCAACGGCGTCGCCGTCGATGAGGCGAATCGTGCGGCCTATCGCCAGCATTTCTCCGCGGTGTTTTCCGACTATCACCTGTTCGAGCAGCTACTGCAGCACGACGACGAAACGCCGCAGCTCAGCGTCAATCAATACATTTCCCGTCTTGGCCTTTCCGACAAAGTCTTTGCGGCCGACGGACGCTTCTCGACGACACGCCTGTCCAGCGGCCAGCGCAAGCGTCTTGCCCTCATCGCGAGCTACATGGACGACAGGCCCATCGTACTGTTCGACGAATGGGCCGCCGATCAGGACCCCGAGTTCAAGCGCGTGTTCTATCACGAGCTTCTGCCCGACCTGAAAGCGCGCGGCAAGCTCGTGCTCGTGATCTCGCACGACGACGCGTATTTCGATTGCGCCGATCGGGTGTTGCGGCTCGAGGAGGGCCGGCTTGCGGCGCGCGTCCCGACGTAGGGTATCCGCCCGGCGCCGGTTCAGTCCCAGCGCAGGCGGCCCGGCGGCCGCGCCGGTTGCTCGCCATCGCCGGTCTGTCCGGCAAGGAATCCGGCGATCGTCGGTGACGCGACGACGTCGTGCAGACTTACCGGCCGGCCGGTCAGGGTCCGCAGCGGCGCGAGCAGACGTAGCGCCAGCAGCGAGTAGCCGCCAAGGTCGAAGAAATCGTCGTGGACGCCGACGCGGTCGATTCCCAGCTGCTCCGCCCAGAGCGCCGCGATCTGCGTTTCGAGCAGGGTTCGCGGCGCGACATACCCGCCTTCGCCACGGCGACCGTCGGGACGGGGCAAGGCCTTGCGATCGAGCTTGCCGCTACTGGTATAGGGCAGTGCGGTCAGCTCGATGATCTGCGTCGGTAGCATTGCGTCGGGCAGGTGTCTACGCAGATCGCTGCGCCATTCAGCGGCCCGCCGCGGCGGCGTGCCGGGCACGCATTGCACGTAGGCGAGCAGTGCACCGCTGTCCGCATCGAACACGACGGCGGCAACGGCGACGCCGGGCAGGGCGGCCAGCGCGGCCTCGATTTCGCCGAGTTCGATGCGGATGCCGCGCACCTTGACCTGCCGATCCATTCGGCCGAGAAATTCGATGACGCCGTCGTCGCGCAGGCATACCCGATCGCCCGAGCGGAACAGGCGATGGCCGCGCCGGAACGGGTCGGGCAGGAATTTTTCGGCGGTGAGTTCACTCGCGCCGAGATAGCACAGCGCGACGTTGGCGCCGCCAAGATACAGTTCGCCGGCCACGCCGACCGGCAGCGGTTGTCCGTGCGCGTCGAGTACATAAGCCTGCGTGTTCGCAATCGGCCGCCCCAGCGGCACGACGCCGTGCGGCGGTGCGTCGGCATCAACGCAGTGGAAGGTCACGTCGCCGGCCACTTCTGACGAACCGTACAGATTCACCAGCTGCGTCTGCGGCAGTCGACGGCATGCACGATGGGCAAGTGCCGCGGGCAGCGCGTCGCCGCTGCAGATCAGGAGTTCGAGCGCGTGCGCGGGCGGTACATCGTCGATCAGTAGCGACAGCAGCGCCGGAACCAGCACCAGCCGCTGCACGCCGGCGGCGACGATGCGCTGCCACAGTCGGGACGGGTCGCTTGCGTCGGCCGCGTTGACGATGCAGAGCCGGCCGCCGAACAGCAGACAGCCCAAGGTCTCGGTCAATGCGTCGATGAACGTGATCGCGGTCTTCTGCGCGACGACATCTCCGGGCCTGCACGGAAACCGTTGCTGCATCCACAGCAGCCGGTTGACGAGGCCGCGCTGCGTGCCGGCGACGGCCTTGGGCGTGCCGGTCGAGCCGGACGTGAAGATGAGATAGGCAACCGATTCGGTGAAAGCCGCGGGCGAAGGCACGCTCCCGAGCGGCGCCGCATTGACCGGTGCGTGCTCGTCGCCGAGGACGAACAGCGCCGGCGTCGCGCCAATCCAGGCCGTGTCGTCGGAACGGCGCGTGAAGACCACGACGACCGAGCTCGTCGCCTGGACCATCGCCTGCCGACGCAGCGCCGGCTGCGCCGGATCGAACGCCGCATAGATTGCGCCGCATTGCATCGTCGCCAGCAGCGCGACGGCGAGCGCGATCGAACGGTCGGCGCAGACACCGACGATCATGCCGGCCGTCACGCCGGCAGCGCGCAGACGCCGCGAAAGACGCCGGGCTTCCGCGTCGAGCGCGGCATAACTCAGTGCTTGCGAACCGTCGTCGATGGCGATCGCATCGGGTGTGCGCTGCACCTGTTGCTGCCAGAGTTCGGCGATCGACACCTCGGGCAGCGTCGCGTCGGTGGCATTCCAGTCGAGGACCACGCGCGCGTACTCGGCTGCGGTCAGCAGCGGCGCCATCGCTGCGCTGTCCGCGTCGGGCGCCGCCAGGAGGACAGTCATCTGGGCGGCGAGTGCCTGCACGCGGGCCGGCTCGACCGCGCCGCTGTCGCTGCACAGATAGCCGTCTCCTGCCTCGGTGATGTCGAGCGAGAGTGCCTCGCGCGGAACCAGCGCGATCGTCCAGCAAGCCGCTGCCGCACCTGTAAACGCCGCGAGATTTGCAAACGCTTTGATCGCCGCCGCAGCGCCGGTACGCAGGCTGCCCAGTGTGTCGCCCGCGGCGATCTCCACCTGCAGGACAGCGCGCGCGGAATGCGTGCCGTCGGTTGCGCCGATGATCAGGCGCAGCGTTGTGGCATCGCTATGGCGCCAGAGCAGCAGCGCGAATGCCGCGGCGAGATCGGCCAGGCGATTCCGGATCGGTGGCCAGGGAAGGGCCAGCGCATGACGCGACGGCTG
>JAAFHE010000217.1 GCA_013298265.1 Lysobacterales bacterium
ATCGAGATCAGGATGGCCGCGAACATCACCCAGCGTTCCTCGACCATGCCGACCGCGGTGATGACCGAGTCGAGCGAGAATACGATGTCCAGCACCATGATCTGGGCGATGACGCTGCCGAAGCTCACCGCGACGCGGCCGGGGCCGACGCTCTCTGAATCGCCTTCGAGCTTCTGGTGGATCTCATGGGTCGCCTTTCCGATCAGGAACAGGCCGCCGCCGATCAGGATGAGGTCGCGCCACGAGATCGCGTGGCCGAATACCGAGAATATCGGCGCGGTAAGCCCCACTATCCAGGCGATCGCGAACAGCAGGCCGAGCCGGGTGATTGCGGCCAGCGCGATGCCGATCCGGCGCGCCTTGTCGCGCTGCTCCGGCGGCAGCTTGCCGGCGAGGATGGAGATGAAAATGATGTTGTCGATGCCGAGCACGAGCTCCAGTGCGGTCAGCGTCGCCAGCGCGATCCAGATTTCCGGGTTGGTCAAGGATTCCATGTGTCTCTCGGGCCGGGTTGATGGGCCACTACGCCGGTCGCGATTCATCGCGGCGTAGTGGCCAGGGTTTGACTGATGAGCGAGAAAGCACTCGGCGTGTGTCATCGGCATCAGGCCGGCGACGTGCTCCACGGCAGGCTGTTCCCCCATCTTCCGGCCGAGTCTTCCTCGGGCCGAAGCGTAGCATCCGCGCGCGTCAAGCAGGCACGAGCGCGACAGAAATCGGGCTCAAACCGGTGCCCCGGTAGCACGGGATGCGCGGCCCGTGACGAGGCGCGGAACCCCTCCCGGTGCAGTGACGCGCGATAGCCCGCGCGCGCGCATTCTTGCTATCGTCGTCGGCGTGTTCTCTTCCCTCGCCGTACGGTCCCGCTGAGTCGCTTGCAACATGCCTGTCGCAGAATGGAAGCGTCGGCGCGGCTGCGCCGGCGGATCCCGTGCCGCGCAGCGTGGCCCGAACTGCAGCCATCGCTCCCCTGCATTGTTCCGATGCGCCGGATGTCGCGTCGGCGCTCGGAATGTATAAAATGAATATTGCAATACTGTCTAGAAATTCAAAATTATACTCAACGCGTCGACTGGTCGAGGCTGGGCGCGAGCGCGGCCATCGGGTGCGGGTGCTCGATCCGCTGCGTTGCTACATGCGCATCGCGCCCGGCGCGTTCAGCGTGCACTACAAGGGCAAGCGCCTGGCCGACTATGCCGCGGTGATTCCGCGCATTGGCGCGTCGATCACCTTTTACGGCACTGCGGTGCTGCGCCAGCTCGAACTCATGGGCGTGTATACGCCGAACAGCTCCGACGCGATATTGCGCGCGCGGGACAAGCTGCGCTGCCTTCAGTTGCTGGCTCGGCAGGAGGTCGGCATGCCCGATACGGTGTTCGGCGACAGTCCGGACGACACGGCCGATCTCCTCGCGTTGCTCGGTGATCCGCCACATGTGATCAAGCTCAACGAAGGTTCCCAGGGTCAAGGGGTGCTGCTGGCGGAAAAGCATTCATCGTCGCAGAGCGTGATCGAGGCCTTCCGCGGCCTGTACGCGAACTTCCTCGTCCAGGAATTCATCAAGGAATCCAAGGGGTCCGACATTCGCTGCTTCGTGGTCGGCGGCAAGGTGGTCGCTGCGATGCGGCGGCAGGCACGGGCGGGTGAGTTCCGCTCCAACCTGCATCGCGGCGGCAGCGCCAGCCAGGTTGAGCTGTCCGCGCGCGAACAGGATGTCGCCCTCCTGGCCGCCAGGACCATGCAGCTCAATGTCGCCGGCGTGGACCTGCTGCGTGCCAAGCGCGGGCCACTGGTGCTGGAAGTGAACTCCTCGCCGGGGCTGGAGGGAATCGAAGCGGCGACCTCGGTCGACGTCGCCGGCGCCATCATCGACTACGTCTGCGCGAGCGCGCTGAAACGCAAGCGCCGCGGCGTCTGAGATGAAGGGCCGGCGACGCGGCGCATGTGCCATTCGTCCCGGAAGTATCGGGTCATTCGTCAATGAATGTCATCGTACGAAGGCTGCCGTTGACAACCGCAATGTGGCTGCCTAGCATCGCCTGGCCGCTGTCTCGATGCTTGTCTGCAGACGGTGTGCAGGGGGCACGGATATTCGACGGTTGAGACGGAGTGAGACGTGATGCGTATAGCCAAGGTTGTTGTGTTCGCTGTGGGTTTGGCGCTGTCCATCGGTGCGATGGCAGCAGAAAAGCTGGATCCGGCGCTGCAGGCCGTGACCAAGGAAAAGTTCGACGATCAGGCTGCGGCGATCCGCCAGCAGATGAAGGCCGGCGGCCGCTGGGAGTTTGTCGATACGGCTGAGCGGGCGTCGGTGAACTCGCGTCTCGACGAAATTGCCGCGCTGCTGGCGACGGCCACTTCCGCCGACGAGCTGAGCCGTGACCAGAAGGGCAAGCTGCTCCAGGCACAGGAGGACGTGAACGCCATCCTGACCAAGAAAGACGGTCGGCGCCTGATCTGCCAGCAGGTCGCTCCGACCGGTTCGAACCGCAAGCAAAAGCAGTGCTCAACCTTCGCCGAGCGCGAACGTCAGCGCCGCGACTCGCGCGACTTCCTGCGCCAGACCGGCGACGACGGCATCCGCACCAATTGACGTCAGCACCAGTTGACGGGAGAAGGGCGGCGGCCCTGCGTTTTTGCCGCCGCCCTCATTTCTCAGGCTTGCTCCGGTCTGTTCGCTGGGGCATGCTGTACGAAGTCATTCGTTGAGAGGCCGCCGTGACTACTCGTCGCGTATCTGATTTGCCCAAGCCCACGGAGGCCGAACTGGCCATTCTTGGAGTGCTCTGGGATCGCGGCAGCGGAACTGTCCGCGACGTTCATGAAGCCTTGTACGCCCATGACGGCGGGGGCTATACCACGGCGCTGAAGCTCATGCAGGTCATGCATGGCAAGGGTCTGGTCGAGCGAGACGACTCGCAGCGCGCACATGTGTTCCGTGCCGTCGTCAGCAAGGAACGCACCCAGAAACGTTTTCTCTCCGACATCGTCGATCGTGTGTTCGACGGTTCCGCCTCACAGCTTGTGCTTCATGCGCTGGGTAGCCAGAGCACCTCGCGCGAAGAACTCAAGGAAATCCGCCAGTTGCTCAACCGCCTGGACAGGGAGTCCAAGTAATGGACGCCGCCTTCGGGGGGTTGGCGTCGGCCGTGCACCTGCTTGGTCTGGTATTGCTGCATTTTCTCTGGCAAGGCGCTCTGGTCGGCGCGGTCTTCGGCCTGCTGCGCCAGCGCCTGGCCGGCGGCACGCCGCGCTATACGCTAGGGCTTGTCAGCTTCGCGGCTCTTATAGCTGCTCCGGTGATCACGGCGGCGGTGCTGCTGGCCGACAGCGGCGCGACGATCGCGTCATCTGGTCTGCCTGTCGCGGCCGGCGCCGGCGACGCTGCGCAGGATGCCCTGCCGCAACAATGGACCGACTATCTGCCGTGGCTCGTTGCGCTGTGGGGCTGCGGTGTCGCAGTCCTGAGTCTGCGCGCCATACTTCACTGGCGCGGCCTTAGCCGGTTGATCCGCCAGGGTCTGCCTCTGCCGGGCTGGAGCCAGCGACTGCAGCAGCTCTGCGCGCAGTTCGGCCTCGGCAAGGTCGGCCTGCTGTATTCGACCAAGATCGAGACGCCGACCCTTGTCGGTTGGATCCGTCCGGTCATTCTTCTGCCGGCGGCAGTTGCGCTGGGTTTTCCGGCGGCGCAGATCGAACTGATCCTCGCCCACGAACTGGGCCACCTGCGGCGTTGGGACCATATCGTCAATCTGGTCCAGGTCATCGCCGAAACCGTCCTTTTCTATCATCCGGCCGTGCACTGGATTTCCCGCGATCTGCGCGACCAGCGCGAGATCTGCTGCGATGAGCTCGTTCTGCGCATGAGCAAGGCCAATCCGCGCGACTACGTCGCGACGCTGGCCGATCTCGAGCAGTTGCGGCTCGACGGTGCTGCCGCGCTCGCGCTGCAGGCCACCGGCGGCGTTTTGCTGGAGCGTGTGCAGCACATCGCCAAGTTGCCGACGACGCGCCTGGACGTGCGCGCCCCGGTCCGCCTGCTGCCGCTGTTCGTCGTCGGTGCGGCAGTCATTGTGCTGGGCTATGCACAGCGCGCGTCCTGGGAAAATTCGAACATACTGGCGCTGTTGGCGCCGCAGCCATTGCGGGAACTGCTGCTGCGCGACCAGACGCTGCTGCGGGTCGCGCCCGTCGTGGTCAGCGACATGATTGCTGACCGGCGTGAGCTGCGCCTGCCGCGTCTGCCGACATTCGCCGAACAGACGGCCCCGACCAACGCCGTGTCCGATGCGCGCGTGCTTGTGCCGGCTGCTGTCGATCCCGTGAATACGATGTCGGTCGAATTGCCGAAGGTTCTTCCGCCCAGCCTGGTCGAAGCCGCACCCGTGGCTGAGCCGCTGCTTTCGGTCCGGGCGACTGCCGGCGCGCCGGTGACGGAAGCGTCGGCCCCGTTCAAGCTCAATCCCGTGGTCGCCGTGCGCGAGCCCATGGCCGCGCACGCGGTGCAGCCGTCCTACCCCGAGCGTGCCCTGTTGCGCGGCATCGAAGGCAGCGTGCGCCTGTCCTACTACGTCGACGAGGATGGTCGCGTGCGCGACGTGCGCGTGGAGCAATCCAGTCCGCCGTCGGTGTTCGATGCGGCAGCCATGGCCGCTTTGCGCAAGTGGCGTTTTGTGCCGGGCAGCTTCGAGCCGGGCTCGCGCCGCTACTCGCGCCAGTTCGTGTTCGCGCTCGAAGGCGGCGCGGATATCCCGGCCAGCGAGGTTGAGGGCACGGTGGAATCGGGGGATTGCCGCACCATCACCGGTTCGCGCATCTGCCGCCGACCGGGCGACATGGCGGCTTCCCCGATAACGGAAATCACCACTGGTCTGAATTGATTCCCGGCCCGTCGGCCCCGCGCGGTGCGCGGGCCGGTGTCGTCCAGGCTGCTGTGAATGACGCCAAACTGCCCGCCATCAGCAGGCTATTGCCGCACGTTTAACGGGTCTCTCAAGGCTGCTTAACGTCGATTTAAGCAGCGGCTTCCTACCATGGCCCTACTGTAATCCTGCGAACACTCCTGGTCAGGTCGTGACTAGCAGACTACGGTAATCGGGGCAGTAGCTATTTGGCCCAAGCGAGGTGTGTTCCCCCAATGACACCTCCTTGGGCCAATCTTTTGGCCGTTCGCGCCGCTCTCTGGGCTCCGATTTTCATCTGCCGACTTCCCGGCGCATCCCTATTCGGAAACGGAGTTCGTTAAGCTAGGCCTATGCGCGTACTCGTGATTGAAGATAACCGGGACATCGCGGCCAACGTCGGCGACTTTCTCGAAGACAAGGGCCACGTCGTGGATTTCGCCGGCGACGGCGTGACTGGCCTGCATCTGGCCGTGGTCAACGAGTTCGATGCCATCGTGCTCGACCTGACGCTGCCCGGCATGGATGGCCTGGAGGTCTGCCGCAAGCTGCGCCAGGAAGCGCGCAAGCAGACGCCGGTGCTCATGCTCACCGCACGCGACGCGCTCGACCACAAACTGTCGGGATTCGATTCCGGCGCTGACGATTACATGACCAAGCCGTTTGCGCTGCAGGAACTCGAGGCGCGGCTGCTCGTGCTCGCGCGCCGTGGCAAGGGCCCGCAGAGCCGCGTGCTGCAGGTTGCCGACCTCAGTTTCAACCTCGATACCCTGACCGTCAGCCGTGCCGGCAAGCAGATCCCGCTGAACCCGATCGGCCTGAAGCTGCTGCAATTCCTCATGGAAGCGAGCCCTTCCGTGGTTACGCGCCAGGACCTCGAACATCGCGTCTGGGGTGAGGAGCTGCCCGACAGTGACTCGCTGCGCGTGCATATCCACGGCCTGCGCGCGGCGCTCGACAAGCCGTTCGACAAGCCGCTGATCCAGACCCGTCACGGCATCGGCTATCGCATGGCCGATCCGGACGCGGCGAACAGCTAAGACGCCGCCCGCGACGGTCCCGCCTCCGCGCATGCGCTATCGCCGCCGGTTACGCAGCCGCATCGTCATTTCGTTCGGCCTGTTCGGCATGGCGCTGACAGCGCTGTTTGCTCTGGCTGTCGTCGGCCTGCGCGGCACACTCGAAGATCAGCTCATCAACGCCTCGCTGCAGGACGGCGTCAACAAATTCCTCGATTTCAAGCGCGAACACCCGGAAGAGGGGGCGCAGTTCCCGTTCTCCCCGGTCACGGCCCTCATCGTGAGCGAGCGCAAATTCGCCAACGTGCCGTTCGCGTGGCAGAAATACGGCACCGGCGTCTACGACATCCGTGAAGCCGACGAGCACGGCCGCGAGCGTCCTTACAAACTGGCGGTGCGCAAGGAGGCCGATCTCTGGGCCTTCTACCGTTACGACGTGGCCAAGGAAGAGCTCGGCGAGCGTCAGCTCGTCACCGCGCTGATCGCCGCGGTGCTGGTGTTTTCGCTGCTGGCGTTCTTGCTCGGCTTCTGGTCGGCGCGCCGCGTGATGCGGCCGGTGGCGGATCTGGCTGAGCGCCTGCGCGCGTTCAAGAACGGCGCACCGACCGATGATCTGGCTTCGCACTACGCCAATGATGAAGTCGGCGAGCTCGCCGCTGCGCTGGACGACTATCGCCAGCGCCTGACCGAGATGGTCGAACGCGACCGCGAGTTCAACGCCGATGTGAGCCACGAACTGCGTACGCCGCTGGCGGTGATCGCAACCAC
>JAAFHE010000218.1 GCA_013298265.1 Lysobacterales bacterium
CAGGACGAGCGCGAGCAGCCGCTATCGGGTATCGACGTCTATCTCGCGGACGAAGCCAGCACCGCGACCGACCGCAGCGATGCCAACGGCATGGCCAGCGTGAAGACGCGCGCCGGCCGCTACCGCGTCACCGTGCCGCCGGGCTACCAGATCCTGCGCATCGTCGAGACGCAGCAGGAAGAACGCCGCCTGCATACGATCACGCTCGCGGCCGGCGCCATCATCGTCGGCGGCGCGCGCTGGCTGCACGAGATCACGATAGGTGCGAACGACATCGCCTGGATGGGCCTGTCCGGCATCGGCTTCGGCCTGCGCCGCGGCGTGCGGTTCACGCCGCAGGTGCCGCAGATCCCGCCGAACGATCCGCGCGGCGCGCTGCTCGCGCTGCTCGACGCGGAGCTGGCGAATCTCGCCCTGACGCCGCTGCTCAACGCGACGCATCCGGTGCGCGACCTCGTCATCAGCGACAACCGCCTGCACGACAACCTGCGCAACCTGTTCGACCGCGATCTGCTCGACCAGGCCCAGCTCATCGGCCGCGGCGGCATCTCGCTGGCGCTGGCCGAATCGGCGGTGATCCGCGGCAACCAGGTCTACGCCAACGGCGTATCCGCGCTGGATCCGGTCTGCGGCATCTATGTGGGCTGGGGCAACGATCTGGAGATCGTCGACAACAGCATCACCGACAACGGCGTCGTCGACGCAGGCTACGAGCGCGACCGCAAATCCGGCCTGCGCGGCGGCATCTACATCGCCTTCGCCGCGGTGCAGTCGGCCACACTGTCCGGCAGCAGCGGCCGCAAGCCGGCGCTGCGCGTGCACGACAACCGCGTCGACCAGCCCGCCGGCCGCGCGCTGACCGCCTATGCGTTCGGTCCGGTCTCGGTCGCCAACAACCATTTCAACAGCGAATACTCGGGCCTGTCCGGCCTCGCCGACGCGTTCGTCGGCGGCGTTCTGCTGTTCAATTTCGGCGGCATGCACCGGCTGCTGCTGCGCCTGTCCGGCGATCTCGTCGCCAAGCCCCCGGCGGGCCAGCCCGTCGGTGATACGTTCAGCGTCGGCAAGGGCCACTTTCGCGCACTCGCCGAAGCCGGCCTGCCCGGTGGCGAAACGCTGTTCAACGACAACTACATCCGCGTCGGCGTCAACAACCGCGGCATCGTCGCGCAGGCCATCGCCTCGCTCGACGATCTCGGCTATGCCGCCAATACCAGCGCGGTCTATCGCGGCGACCGCTTCTTCGGCAATGCACTGCTGCTGGGCGACAGCGTGCGCGCGACCGCCTCGCGCCTGCGCGAAGACGCCAACCGTGCGCTGTCGCTGCTGAGCTGGGGCCTGCGCATGAACATGACCGCGCTGAACCAGGGCGACCACTGCATCATCGCGCTGCCGCCGGCGGGCAGCACGGTGCTGCCGACGGTCGACACGCCCAACCAGGTGCTCGACTACGAGATTTGCAACCGCCTCCGTGAGCCCAAGGCGATCTGGGAATTCCTGGTCTGGGTGCTGTCGGCGCAAGCCGACCTGCTCGGCGGCGAGCTGGGCGCCGACGCGTTCACCGACATCGAACGCGCACAGATGCCGGCGCAGTACACCGGCCACGTGCTGAACACGATCCAGTACAACAAGGCCGCGCTGATGCAGCACCATCAGCAGGAAGCCATCACGCTTGGGGCGCAGTACGGCGCGGACTATCCGGCCGCCGTGGCGATGAAAAAAGAGGCCGATGCCGATGCGGTCAACGTGCACCTGGTCGCACAGGCGGCCGAAACCTTCGGCGTCGTCGCGCCGCAGGCCGGCGACGGCGGATCGACGCTCAGCGGCCGCGTCGGCAACGACCGCGGCCAGGGCCTGTCACGCCTGCGCGTGGAACTGACGCGACGCAACGGCGACCTGCTCGAGGCGGTCGCGCTGACCGACGCAAGCGGCTATTTCAGCGCGAGCTTCGACGCGCAGGACACCGCGCGCCTCGCGCGCGAAGGCGACCTGTTCCTGCGCGTATCCAGCGCGCGCGGCAGCGAAGTGCTGCGCGATACGCGGCCGCTGCGCTTCGTCGCCGGTGCGCAGCTACGCACCGCGCTGGTCGTACCGCTGCGCCTGGTGCCGCGCGCGATCGTGGTCGGTCCGCCTGCCGGCGGCGGCGGCACCGGCGGTGGTGCCGCGCCACCCAACCGGCGCACGCCGCTGGAACGGCTGGAAATGGACCCTGCCCTGCGCGCACGCCTGCGCGATGGCGGTATCGGCGACGTCGAGGCGATCCTTGAGGCCAAGCCCGCGGCGCTGCTGCGCCTCGTCGGCGACGAGGCAACGGCCAAGGATCTGCTCACGCGCGCCCGCCGCCTGCTGGGCGGCGGTGCCACCGGTCCCGCCGGCCCCGGCGGCGCGGCACCGCCGTCGGCAGCGGATGCCGCGGCTGACGCTCGCGCCGCCGAATCCGTGACGGTTGAAACAGCGCCAGCTCCGGTCAAACACGGCGGCGCGCCCCGGAAAACGCGATCCAGCAAAGCCCCGGATCCGCGCAAGCCGAAGAAAGGACGCTAAAGCTGCATGAGCGCCACGCGCGCGATCGCTGCCCCTGCCCCGGCGCGCCGCAAGGCCGCGCCTGTCAGCGTGGCCGCGGCGCCGGCGGTCCTGGCGGAAACCGCGGCACCATTGCCGGCGCCGCCGATGCTGCAGCGGCGCTGCGCCTGCGGCGGCTCCTGCCCGCGCTGCAACAACGACGAACCACTGCTGCAGCCGCGCCTGCGTGTAGGCGCCGTCGACGATGTCTACGAACGCGAAGCCGACCGTATCGCCGGACGCCTCGTCGATGACGCGCCGCCGCCGAGCACCAGCGGCGGCACCGATGCGACCGATACCCGCGTGAACGCCGCTGCGCAGACCGGCGCGGAAGCAGCCGCGCTGCAACCCGAACGGCTCAGCGCCGGCGGCGAGCCGCTGGCGCCAGCGCTGCGCGGCTATTTCGAACCACGCCTGGGCCGCGACCTGTCCGGCGTGCGCATCCACAGCGGCGCCGAATCCGCCGCCTACAACCGCCACGTCAACGCCTACGCGTTCACCTACGGCAACCACGTCTGGCTAGGCGCCGGACAGCGCCCCGCCGCCGACTTCGTCCTGGCGCACGAACTCGCCCATGTCGTGCAGCAGGGCGGCGCGCAGCCGCTGCCGGCCGCCGCGATGCAGGCACAGGCCGACAGCGGCGGCGCCCATTCCGACGCACCCGCGGCAACCGGCCTGCGCAGCGACCGCACTACCCTGCGCCGGCTCGCGCTGGAAACCTACTGGATTCCGCTGGGCGCGAAAGGAAAGCTCACCGGCACGGACCTGCACAAGCAGTTGCTCGCCAACGCGACCGGCGCCAACCTCGATACCGAGGCGCCGGCGCCGAACGCGAACCTCGGTGATTACGGACTGGACCTGCGCGGCAGCATTGATTTGTATACCGGCGCCAAAGGTTCCAGTTTCCACCACATGGCCGGCCTGTATTTCGCCGGCCCCGTGGGCGCGAAGAACGCCAACGTACTGACCGCCACGGCAAAAAAGCATCCGCGCATCCGAGCCACGGCGGTCGGCGCGACCTATGCGCCCTCGGTCAACAGGGCCGGCAGTGTCGAGAACATCGCCGACGGGCCGCAGGAGGTCCAGCTCGGCGAACTCAAGCCCGCCAGCGCACCGATGCTCGCGCGCGCACCGGGCCAGTTGCAGAACTACATCGACGGCTTCAAGGACGCCGTGCGCCTGACCAACGCAATCGGTGCCGCGCGCAAGCCGGCCGTCGAGTGGAAGCTCAAGGAACCGACGCTGCTGCCGGACAGCGCCGTGAAGTTCGTCGACAACGGCCGGGACATGAAATTCGATCCGGCCAACCCGCGCAACGATACCTCGCTGGTGCTCGGCAAGATCGAGGAATCCAACGACGTCGGCGCCAAGTACACAGTCAAGGTCATCTACGACCCGGCCAGGCACGGTCACGCGCCGATCATGGGCGGCCTCTACGCGCAGTCGTTCAAGCCCAACACCGGCCTGTGGATGTATTTCGCGCGACCGCAGAACCTCGACGCCGTGCTCAAGGCCTCACGCGCCTCGCGCAACGCCAAGGGCGAGATGCAGCTCGCCAACCAGGTGCAGGACCAGGTGCTCGATCCGCTGTTCGAAGCACCCAAGCAAGTTGCCCCGCTGCGCCGGCCGGCAACCGCCGCCACACCGGCACACGCGCAACCGACCGCAACGCTGCAAGCGCAGGAATCCGCGACCCTGCGGCGCAAGGGCAAGAAGCCGGCGCCGAAACTCGAGGACAAGTTCGTCTTCAAGACCTGGCAATCCCACGTCACCGCGCTGCGCACCGAAGTCACCGGCTCCAAGGACGCGACGCGGCAGAAGGAAATGGCTTCGCTGGAGCTGCTGCAGCACGCCTACGCCGCCGACGACAGCCTCGCCGCGACCGGCACCAAACGCGTGCTGCCGGACAAGAACAGCGACAAGGTCAATATCGTTTCCCACAGCAGCAAGACCAAGGGTGCCAAGGACCGTTCGCACAGCAAGGATCTCGGCGACATGTCCGGCTGGCTGCGCGCCTGGACCGGGCGGCCGGTGGAACAGGTACTCGGGCGCTTCCGCGAGCGCTTCGGCGGCGCCTTCGTCTGGGTCGCCGACAAGGTCGCGACGCTGCGCGAGAAAGTCCGCAAGACCCTCGCCGACAAGTTCAAGTCCGGCAGCAAGGGCGGCGGCGGCGGCAAAGCGCGCATGATCCTCAAGGCGCTCGGCAAGGCGCTGCTGCAGATGGGCAAGGTGCTGCTGCACCGCACGGTCGGCCTCATCGTCACCGCACTCGAGAACGGCATCCGCAAGAAGCTCGACAAGCTGTTCGACATCGAGCCGGAAAAACTGCTCGAGGACACCTTCGGCAAGGAATTCGAGGATTTCGCCGCGCCGCTGCAGAAGATCAAGACCGATGCCGAAGCGAAACTCGACGCGGCCGTCGCCGAATACGGCGCCAAGCTCGACTGGATCGCCGACATCCAGGACCTCAGCCGCACCATAGGTCCGATCGTCGAAGTCGCCTCGATCGCGGCCCAATGCGCCTCGCCGCCGGGCTGGGGCTGCCTCAAGCTGCTCGCGCGCAAGCTCACCGACTGCGCCATCGACGCGGCGCTGAACATCTGCTGGGTGCAGAAGAAAATTGCCGGCGCGGTGGAGGAAATCAACGCCGTCGCCAACATTCCCGCCGACGTCGCCGAACTGGCACTCAAGCAACTCAGGAAACTGGCGCCGAAGGGGCTCGAAGATGTATTCGACGAACCCGTGCCGCGGGCGACGTCGGCGGGCAACGACGAGATCGAATGCGAGGACTCGCCGCCGGATTCGGGCTGCCCCAGCCTCGGTGGCAGCGGCGGTAGCGGCAGCGGCGGGGATACGCCGGCCGAACCTACCGACCCGGTCTACGACGACCTGCTCGATCTGCGCAAGGAACACACGCCCGAGCAGATCGCCGGCGCGGCGGAGATGGCCGAAGCCGCCGGCATGCCGCAGGACGCACCACTGACACCCGAGCAGGTGCGCCGGATGAAGGAACTGCTCGGCCCCTCGAAGGGACTGGGCACGCAGGACTTCAGCGACATGGCCAATGGCCAGGCCGGGCAGGACGTCAAGGACAAGCTCCAGCCGCTGCAGGACTATCTCGACCAGCAGGCCAGCGACGCGATCAAGGACCAGCTGCTCAAGGATCTCAAGGACGGCAAGTTCGACGCCAAACACAAGGACATGGCACAGGCCGGCCGGCGCTGGCGCATCCTTAAACCTTATAAAAAGGGAACTTTCAAGAATTATCCCGTGCTGGTGTGGACGCCGACGCAGTCCGGCGTCGGCGTCGCCGACGGAACCATGGGCGAGTGTTTCGAGGACGGCAAGATCCCGGTCGATTTCACGCGGACCGACATCGTCGACCGGGACGGCAAGCCGATGACGGTCGACACGCCGATCCATATCCCCGACGGGCAGCTCGACAGCAAGGCCTGCCCCGGCGACAGCAAGGGCAAGTCCGATGCCAGCGACGGCAAGGGCACCGGCGGCGATCACCTGCCACCCCAGCCCGAGCCCGCGCCGGAATCAGCCGACAGCGACAGCGAGCCGACGCCGGAACCGCAACCGGAACCGCAGCCCGAACCCCAGCCCGAGCCGCAGCCACCGCCGCCCGCCCCCGCGCCGGACAGCGGAGGCTCTTCCGCACCCGACGGCGGCGGCAAGTCCGACAGTGGCAACAAGCCCGGCGGCGACAGCAAGCCCGGCGGCGACAGCAAGCCCGGCGGCAGCCCGGGCGGCAGCAACGGCGGCGGCGGCCAGGGCGGTGGCCGGGGCAAACCGGCCCAGCGCGGCCCCAGCGAGACCTGGCTGATCTGGGGTGCGTACAACCAGGGCGCGTTCACGCATCGCGCCGTGCGCGCGTGGGTGCAGTCGACACAGACCAGCGGCCACGTGGACGGACGCTTCCTCTCGTGCTCCGGCGACTTCGCGACCATCGAGATCACCCGCGCCACCCTGACCGACCTGGCCGGCAAGACCATCACCCTGCCGACGCCGCGACAGGTCGCCGGCGTGCGGCTGGCGGACGGCGGCTGCCCCGCCGCGGCGAAGAAGCCCGCGCCCAAGCCCCAGTCGGGCGGCGGCGGCACGAGCAAGGTCTGCCTC
>JAAFHE010000219.1 GCA_013298265.1 Lysobacterales bacterium
GAATTGCACAGTGACATTACGAAAGTTTGTTGCCGGAGACGGACACGGCTGTGCACGCCCCCCGGGCTGCGCCTGGTCATGCCAAGCACGCGACTCGGCGCAGAGGCCGCCATGGCGGCGCCGGAAGCATATCGTCGCCCGCGGCACATCAGCCGGTAGCGGCACTGCGACACCGCCTCCGCGCAGGCATTCCTCGACCGGCCCGGCCGCAGCGCGACCGCGCCTTCCGCGCCACCGACACGGAGGTCGACAGCGTCGCTATCGTTCGTCACCGCAAAGCAAGCACCCGAGGCCCGCTCAGCGATCCACCGCAGTCGGCCGCGCCTTCCAACAGCGCTCGCCCTCGCAGAACCTGGCGACTAGTAGTTCACCAGCCCACGAATGGCTCCACTTGTGTTACGCCCGTTTCTTTGTTGTGAAGAACTCTCGCAGGTTGTTGAGAAAGGAGCAGAAACTCCTTTCTCAATCGAACGGCGCAAGCAGAGCTTGCGCACGTTCTCCGCTAGCGGGCTGTCTCTCCACAGCCTGCGAGGCGCCTTGATTGCTCAAGGCGCTTCGACTGCAACCCCAATTTCTCAGCGCGAAGTTTTTATACCAAATTCACCATAGACAACAAAAACTCATAAGCCATATTGCGAGTTGTATTGATGCCGCCATTGCCGCTGCGTAGACTACGAAGCGATACGTACATGCCGTGCTTACCGGCAAAATACGTAGCTTTCCGTCTGGTTAGAGACGGCCCTAATGTCCCTTGTTTCTGGAGCAGTCATGAATTATTCGAGAGTAGTTGTGATGGCCCTGGTGCTTATTGGCTGCGCGACTCAGGTCTGCGTTGCGGAGCCCGTTGCAGCTCCCGCTGGCATCACGTTCAAGTCCGACGATAACGAGCTGGTGACAATCTCGGCGTTCAATCTGAGTGAGGCGGAATTTGCGGAATTCATTGCCGAGGCTGTCGACCCGGACGCGCCGATATCGGTGCTGGACAAAGGAAGTGACCTTTCGGTGGTCGTTCCTGACTACGGCTTGCTGAGCACAGACAGAAACGTCCTCAGTGAACCCTATCGCGACGCCCCCGAAGTGAGGGCGCTGGGCCGTAAGAGCTATCACGCATTTTTCCACTGGCACTGGGACATCCCTTCGACAGTGCGTTGTACCGACATCCGGATTTGGGGCGGGTACGCGATCGCGTGGGCGTACTTCAATGGAACCTATCCCAGCTGGCGCTTGGCTACCATCGACTCGGTCAATAGCGGCGGCTGTCCCTGATTGTAGATTGACAAGGCTGCGCATTCTGGGGGCATGACGCCCCCGGAATCGGCTCGGTAATTGAGGCCGATTCGCCGTCAGCCCATGCGACGACAGGCGGCGGGAGTGCAGGAAATTCAAACGCCATTTTCAGGCGGGAGGTTTTCGCCTCTGCGTCGGGGCTGATTCAGTAATCACGCAACCACAGCGGCCGACGCGCGCGGTACCGGCCGGTAGCGTGTTTCCTCCATCGCACCGTGCTTGTCGAAGTGATCGAGGGCGGCCCGAAGGGCGTGCGGCTCTTCGACGCCAGCGACGATCCGCGCCGCCGCAATGCACGCAGGTGTTCACGTCGATGCCGAACACGCGCTTGAGGCGTTGCGCCCAGCTCATCGCACGACGGCGCTCGTCAGGGCGGCGGCAGTCAGCAGATTCGGGTGGCCTTGTCCTGGGCTGCGTTCGGTTGACTTGAATCCAGCGCGCACCTTAGCGTTTTCGATGCGCGCGCTGACGGCAACTGCATCGCAGTGACGCAAAGCAGCTCGCATTGTCCGGCGAGCCCAGCCGCTCGCCGTGAAAAGTGAACGCCACCCCTTCCCGATTGCGGCGACATGATACTTCGCTCACGCGGCATTATCCGGATGTTCCAGCCGACGCCAGTGCGTGCCATCAAATGAGACGATGTCCTTGTAGCCGATGCTCCAGAGCACGCCGTCTTTCACATCAATGACGTTCGCATCGTCGACTTCCGGCACGAGGCCAGTCTTGACACGGCGGATGATGCCGTCGTCGCTGAGCCCAAAGATCCCTTTGTTGGATGCCAGGTAGACACGCTCGGACAGCACTCCGAGGCTGCTGAAAAGCAGGATCTCGCTACAACTGCCGGCGCTGGAAAAACCGGTGCGCGCGTTGCCGCGCAACAGTACACCGCCAAAACCGCAGACCCATATCTCGCTTGTGGAAACCGCGCGAACGCACGTCAGCGGCCGCGAGGGGGCTTCAGCCTCACACTCAGCCCATGAATTTCCGTCATAGTGGAATATTTCGCCATTTCCACCGATAACATAAAGATCGTCACTGGCCGCGCCGTCGATATCATTGAACTCCTTGCCGCCGATGTCGAGACCTGCCGCGTCCACCGCTGATTTCGGTGCAACTGCGGGTTTATGCAGCGCGTCAGCGATCGCGTTCCACCGGCCTCCATTGCGCCGGTAAACTTGGCCGCCGGAGCCGACCACGTAAAGGTCTGCAGCCACCTCGCGTATCGCCTTTACGTAGCCATAGATCGGCGGCTTGTCGCGACGCAATCCGGCACCGTCGATGTGTTCAACCCGCTTGCCGCCGACCCAGGTGAATTCGACATCTCCGTGCTTGGACAGTGCGCAGTATTCCCGTCCGTTGGCGCCGAAACGCGACGCAACGCAAACGGAAACAATCTGCCAGTCCGCGAGATCATGGTGCACCCAAGGCCGCGCCGTGTTCTGCGCATCGAAGAAAAACAGTCGCGCGAACTCGTCCTCGTCGTCGAGCTTGTCCGGCTTTGCAGCCAAGTAGAGGTAGTCGTTCTCGATGGCGCAGCCGGCGGAAAAAGTCACGGGCTCCTTGCTCGTACCACTCATGCGTAAATGCTCCTATCGTTTTCTGTTTGTCAGTTGCTCGCGCGAATAGCTGACGGACGAGCCGTAGCGAATCACCTCTGCCGGTGCATGCTGTCGCGACATAACATGGCTAACCGCATTCGCTCAGCTCCCTTCTCGCGGCGACATCCAGGCAGGATTCTTCAGCGTAGCCGCCAGACATGAGGTCATCGACCCGGACCACCGCTCGGTGTCGCACCCTTGCCGATCTTCGTTATGTCCACCGGCAGCTTGCCTGAAGGATCCGCACGCACGAGCGTGTTGAAGTCCAGCCCTTTTGCCTGGTGATAGGCTCGCAATTGGGCTTCGAGCGCGAGTGCGTTGCATCCCGTAACCCGCGCAACCGATAGCGCGCCAGCGGCCTCGATCACACCCAGCGGCGCACTGCCGATAGGCGTCCCGGCGAGGCCCGCAACGCGCTCGATCGGATCGTAGATCGCATGGATCTGCCCATGTTCCTTGGAGCGGCTTGCGTTCTTGCCGTCAACGCAGATGACAAGACCTTCGTCTTCGGAGATACCGCCCGGAATACGCGCGCTGCCACGCGACCCGACGCGGAAAACTCGGTCTGGCACGACATGATGGCCGGTCTTCGGTGCACACGTATCAGGCTTGTATGGGCGCAATATGCAGCGCGGATCGCCCTTGACCTTGCCGCCTTTTTCCGCCGCTTCCTTCTCGGCCTGCTCGCGCGCAGCCTTTTCCCGTGCCTCTTTGGCCAGGCGTTCACGCAGCGCTTCCTCGGTTTCGTGCGCCACCTTTTTCTCGACCTGCTCAGCGACTGCGCCGGCACCTTTCCTGCCGTATTTCGCCGCCGTCGCCGCCTGCCCGCCCGCCGGCCACATCGCCGCCGCATCGAGCGCCGCATTGACATAGTCGCCTTCGGCGACATAGATCAGCGCGCCGACACCGTTGGCAACCTCACCGACCACCGGGACGAGTCCGATCACGTCCAGCACGCCATGCGTGGCGGCGCTGCCCCAGCTTCCCCACCAGCCTTGCTCTTCCTTGCCGGCGGGCGCGGTCGGCGTCGGCGCACTGCTGCTGCCGCTGAGGTTCGGGCTCGTCTGCGGAACGATGATGCCTTGTGTGTTGGCGATCGGGCCGGGCTTGGGCTGGTTGTTCGGCTTGACCTTGCCGGTCTCGGGGTTGTCCCACCAGTCGCCGTCGCCCGCGGTCTTCAGCGGCTTCATGTCCGACGTCCACTGGCCCGGTTGTCCGTTCGGGAACTGCTGCTTGCCCCACTGGAAGATCTGATTGGGGCCGTCGAAGTAACCCTGCGACGTGACCAGGGTCGGCGTCTGGAAATACTGGAACGTGGTCGGCCCCAGGGAGGGTGTGGAATACCAGCCGGGCTGGAAGCTCATGGGCAGGCGCTCCGCGATCGTATCGGTCGGTGCGCCAGCACCGTGCTGCGCAATGAAACCGCTGTGCTCACGTCGGCGTCCTCACGGCTTCTTGAAATTCATCCACACCGTGTCACCGGTGCGGACCAGTTGCCTGCCGTTGACGTAGACGCTGCGGCTCTTGGTGATGTTGTGGCTGATCAGGATGTTGGTCTGCGAGATGATGCCCTTGCCCATGCCAGGCTCGTCGCCCATCACCTTGTCGACAAAACTCTCGTTGTGCAGGTAAGCCTTCTTGCCGTTGAAATACACGTTGGGCGAACACTGCTTGCTCATGTCCATCGCGTGGGTGATGGGATACGGGACGGGGTATCCGGTCTTGCCGGGCGTCAGGCAGACATCCGGCGCGACGAAAACGAGCCGGAATTGTTTGTCCTTCGCGGTAGCGGTTTCCATGGCCATGATGCAGTGCTCCGTTAGACGCGTGCGGCGTTGCGCTGGGCCAGGATCGCCGCGTTGCGCGCACGCGCGCCCTCGACATCCCAGGTGCCGATCTCGATCTTGTCGACGCCAGCCTTCGCGGCGACCAGCGCGCGCTGCACCACGACGAGCTGCATCGCCTTGAGGTCGAACTGCAGCGTGTCGATGAGGAGCGGCTTGAACATCGGCACGCCGGCCGAAAGATGCACGAGCAGGCGCGCATCGGGCCTGGGCAGGCGGAAACGCATTTCGCCGCCCGGATGCAGACCGATCATGACGACCTGCTCGCCACCCGCGGGATAGTCGATCTGCTGGTCGTCCGGCGCCGCATTCCAGTACGCGAAATCGAAATCCTTAGGCAGCGCAGGCCAGCGCGTCTGTTTCCACGCGGCGTCGTAGGTTCCCGCCTTGAGACGCCGCGGCAGCCACCAGCGGCCGATCGGTCCCAGGCCGACAACGGGATACGTCGCCGCATCCGCGTCGCGCGCGGCGAACGGCTCGCCCAGCACTTCGAGCTGCGGAGCGACGAAGCCGTTCGCATCGACCCTGCGTACCCAGCGCTTCGACAGAAAGCCGCAGCCGATCGGGTTGTTCTCGTCGCGATCGAGAAACTCGGGTTCCCGGTCGTCCGCTACCTGCAGCGGCCACTGACACGTACCGCCCCAGGCCTGCTCGTAACGGATTGGCACACGTTCCACCGGCTGCGGATCGGTCACGCGCCAGCCCAGCGCGCCGGCCTCGATGCGGCGCGGCCCGGTGGCCTGCAGCGATTTTTCCCAGTCGCCGATGCGCACGCCGACCGCGATGCGTTCGGCCGGCTTGCCCTGCAGCGCGCAGGCTTCCGCATGCGCAAACAGGATGTCGCAGCGCGGCTTGAACGGCGCGTAGTCGCTTTCCTGCACGACGCTGCTGAGATTCACCTCGCCGTAGTACTCGTCGGCTTCGACGAGCTCGGTCTGCTGTTCGGACAGCAGCAGATGCCCCTGATCGTCGGCGCGATACATGTCGTAGGTCGAGCGCGTCACGACGACATGGAACACCTCGTCGTTGACGTCGATCATCTGGAGATACTGGCTCGGCAGACGCGTGTGGTTGACCACTTCCGGCAGCGGCGCGGTCGGCAGCGGTGCATCGAGCAGATTGTCGGGACCGTTCATGGCGTCAGTTCAGGTCGATGCGCTTGGAGTCGAGCTGGATGTGCTTGCTGCCGACGATGTCGATGTTCTTGCCGTTCAAGGTGACGGTGCCGTCCTTCTTCATGACCAGGATCGACTTGCCGACTTTCAGCGTGATCGAGTCGCCGGCTTCGAGCGTGTAGTTCTTGCCGACCTTGCTGCTCTTGCTCTGGCCCACCTGCTCGGTCTGGCTCATGCCGACAAGCGTATTCATCGCCAAACCGACGTTGAGGCTGTAGGCCATGCCGACATTCGTCATCTTGGCCATGCCGACGTTCTGGATGCTGGCCATGCCGACGGTCTCGGTCAGGTTCTTGCCGACCTTGACCGACTGGTTCTTGCCGATTTTCTGGCGATGGTTGGCGCCGACGGTTTCGGTGTGGTTCTTGCCGATGGTCTCGGTGTGATTCCTGCCCGTGGTCTGGGTGTGGTTTTCGCCGATCGAATTCGTGCGGTTCTTGCCGATGGACACGGTTTCGTTCTTGCCGACGTCTTCGCTGCGGTTGTCGCCGATGCTGATCTTTTCGTTGTGGTCGACGCGTTCGGTGCGGTCGTTGTGCACCGTGATCGTTTCGTTGTGGTCGACGGTCTCGGTGCGGTCGTGCTTCACCAGCACGGTTTCGTCGTGGTCGATGGTCTTGGTGCGGTCGTGCCCGACCCAGTGTGTCTCGTCGTTCTCGACCTCGATGTCCTGGTTCTTCTCCGCGTGCAGCCAGACCTGCTCCTCGCCCTTCTTGTCCTCGAAGCGGAATGCGTTCGCGTTCTGCCATGTCGCGCCCATGGAACTGCGC
>JAAFHE010000022.1 GCA_013298265.1 Lysobacterales bacterium
GTCTCAGGTGAATTCAGATATTTCGGTCCGTCGCTTTTGGCCAGCACGCGGCCACCGAAGGCGATGATTCGTCCGCGCCGGTCCTGGATCGGAAACATGACCCGGTCGCGAAAGCGATCGTAGGTGCCGCGGTCGCCGCGAATCAGCATGCCGGACTTTTCGAGCAGAGCGATACGCTGCGGAGTGGAACCCAGCGCGCTGCGCAGGCTGTCGTAGGCATCAGGTGCATAGCCTAGACCGAAGGTCGCCTGCGTTGCAGCATCGAGACCGCGGCCTTCGAAGTAAGCGCGTGCCGTCACACTGTCGACAAGTGCGCGCTGGTAATGGCGAGCCGCCTGTTCCAGTACCGTGTAAAGGTCGGCCGTATCGCTTTGCACCGGGGCGGCGGTGCGGCCACCTTCGTAGGGCACCTTGAGGCCTACGCGGCCGGCGAGTTCCTCAATCGCATCGGGAAACTCGAGGCGGTCATAGTCCATCAGGAACTTGATTGCGCTGCCGTGCGCGCCGCAGCCGAAGCAGTGGTAGAACTGCTTGTGTGGACTCACGGTGAACGAGGGCGAGCGCTCGTCATGGAACGGACAACGGGCGCTCCAGTCGCGGCCCGCTTTCTTAAGTGGGATGCGTTCCTGGATCACATCGACGATGTCGATGCGTGCGAGCAGATCGTCGATGAAGCTGTCGGGGATGCGGCCGGCCATCACGCTAGCATGCCGGAAGCGAGCCGGCTTTGAACGTTGAAAAGCCGGAGCAGCGTGCGCTCCGGCAGAATATTCAACCCAGACAGGCGAGCTTGCGCTTGACCAGTTCCGACAGGCTGCCCATGTCGGCGCGTCCTGCGACCTGTGGGCGGACCAGCGCGATCACCTTGCCCATGTCCTTGGGGCCGCTAGCGCCAACTTCCGCGATGCTGGCGCTAATGATCGCGTCGATCTCCTCGGCGCCGAGCTGGGCCGGAAAATAGTCTTGCAGCACCGTCATTTCATACCGCTCTACCGCGGCCAGATCCTCACGGCCCGCCGCTTCGTACTGGCTCAGTGAATCCTTGCGCTGCTTGAGCATCTTTTCCAGTGCGGCGATGACCTGGGCGTCGTCGAGGACGATGCGCTCGTCGACTTCGCGCTGTTTGATCGCGGCATTGATCAGGCGGATCACGCCGAGGCGGTCCTTCTCACCGCTTTTCATCGCGGTCTTCATGTCGTCGGTCAGACGTTGTTTCAGGGACATGGCAGAATCTCGAAAGACGGAAAGCACAAAGCCGGCACCACTTGCGTGGAGCCGGCCGGCGGAGCTACCCGCAGAACGGGGAAATCAGTCAGGGCAGGCCGGGGCCTACCCCCCAAGCTCAGTACAGACGCTGACGCTTGGTCACGTCGCGCGAAACGCGACGGAGGTGACGCTTGACGGCCGCAGCACGCTTGCGCTTGCGCTCCTGCGTCGGCTTTTCGTAGAACTCGCGCTTGCGCGTTTCGGCGAGAACGCCGGCCTTTTCACAGGTGCGCTTGAAGCGACGAAGGGCAAATTCGAAGGGTTCGTTTTCGCGAACTTTCACGTTAGGCATGGGATCTCCGCTGTTACACTTGCGCCCCGTTCTTGGGCGAGCCGCGAAGTTTAGCGTGTCAGACATGCCGATTGCAAAGCCTGTACTGGGTATCGAGTCGTCCTGCGACGAGACCGGCGTGGCGGTCTACGACCCGCAGCGCGGTCTGCTGGCGCATCGCCTCTACAGCCAGGTTCGCCTGCATGCGGAATATGGCGGCGTCGTGCCCGAACTCGCCAGTCGCGACCACGTCCGCAAGCTGCTGCCGCTCGTGCGGGAAACTCTGGCCGCGGCAGGCATCGGCGTCGCTGATTTGGGAGGCATTGCCTACACCGCCGGTCCCGGTCTGATCGGTGCTTTGCTGGTCGGTGCATCCGCGGCGCGCGCGCTGGCCTGGTCGCTGGAGGTTCCGGCCATCGCCGTACATCATATGGAAGGCCACCTGCTGGCTCCGTTGCTCGAGGCAGATGCGCCGCAGGCGCCGTTCGTCGCGCTGCTGGTATCCGGCGGACATTCCATGCTGATAGCGGTGGACGCGATCGGTTCCTATCGCCTGCTCGGCGACACGCTGGATGATGCTGCCGGTGAGGCCTTTGACAAGACCGCCAAGCTCATGGGGCTGCCGTATCCGGGCGGCCCAGAACTCGCGCGCCTGGCCGAGCGTGGCGAGTCCGGACGCTACAAGTTCTCGCGGCCAATGACGGATCGGCCCGGCCTCGACTTCAGTTTTTCTGGTCTCAAGACTCAGGTGTTGCTGGCCTGGAAGAACAGCGACCAGGGCGATACGACGCGTGCGAATATCGCGCGCGGCTTCGAGGAGGCCATCGTCGACACGCTGCGCATCAAATGCCTGCGTGCGTTGGAAGCGACCGGAGCCAGCTCGCTCGTGATCGCCGGTGGCGTCGGCGCCAACAAGCGCCTACGCGCGCAACTGGCGGAAGCCGCCCTGCGCCAGAATTTCCGCGTCTACTTTCCGCGTCCCGAGTTCTGCACCGACAACGGCGCGATGATTGCGCTGGCCGGTGCGCTGCGGTTGCAGGCAGGGCAGTTCGAAGGACCGGGCATCAAGGTTTTTCCGCGCTGGGATCTGGAGCAACTGAGCCCGCTCTATCCGGCGGGTTGACGTTCGCCTAGCTAAGGAGAAGGACGATCATGGATACCGTTTTCATCGAAGATCTGCGCATAGAAACTGTCATCGGCATCTATGACTGGGAGCGCCAGATCCGCCAGGTCGTGGCCCTCGATCTGGAAATGGCGTTCGACAACCGCAGGCCGGCGGCCAGCGACAAGATCGTCGACACGCTGGACTACAAAGCCGTATCAAAGCGCCTGATCGCATTCGTCGAAGCGGCGCACTACGAACTTGTCGAGACGCTGGCCGAGGAATGCGCGCGCATTGTCCGCGACGAGTTCGGTGTCGCTTGGCTGCGCCTGCGCCTGGCCAAGCCCGGTGCGGTGCGCGGTTCCAAGGCCGTGGGCGTCGTCATCGAGCGCGGCAGCAAGCCGGCCTGATCGCGATGGAACTGGCATACCTGAGTCTGGGTTCCAACGTGGAGCCCGTGCGCAACTTGTCTTCTGCACTCGCGGCGCTAAGCGCACGTTTCGGCGATGTGCGTGTGTCCGCCGCGTATCGTTTTCCGGCGGTTGGTTTCGACGGTGCCGATTTCGTCAATCTGGCCGCGATCATCGAGGCCGATCTCCCCGCTGCTGCATTGAACGACTGGTTGCACGCGCTGGAAGATCGGCATGGACGGCGGCGTGACGTGCCACGCTTTTCCGATCGCACGCTCGACATCGACATCGTGCTCTATGGCTCGCAAGTGTTGCAGGGCGACGGCAATCTGCAGGTACCGCGCGACGAACTTAGACATGCATTCGTGCTGCGCCCGTTGGCCGAGATCGCACCGGAAGCCGTGGTACCGACCAAGCGCCAGAGCTTGCGGCAGCTATGGCTGCAGCATCCGGACCATGGGCGCAAATTCCAACGCGTGGCGCTGGATTGATCAGATCGTTTTCTCCTGCCGGCAATCAGATGCCCAGCGAGCGTCCGCCGTCAATGTGAACGATCTCGCCGGTGACGTATGGCGCATCCCGCAGCAGCCATAGTGCAGCCGATGCCACATCCTGCGGCGAGCCCGCACGAGCGAGCGGCACACGCGCCAGCAGTGCCTGCTGTTCCAGCGTGGTCTTGCCGCTTTCTGGCCACAGGATGGCGCCCGGCGCGATCGCGTTCACACGCACCTGCGGCGCAAGATCCAGCGCGAGCGCACGCGTCATCATCACGAGTGCCGCCTTGGCCATACAGTAGACCGGATGCCGCGCCAGCGGACGTTCCGCATAGATATCGACCAGGTTGACAATGCAGCCGCCCGTCTGCGCGAGCGCTGCGGCGGCAGCCTGGGCGAGAAAAAACGGCGCGCGCGCATTGCTTGCGAACAGTTCGTCCCATTGCGCCGGCGTGACGCTGCCGACCGGGGTCGCCTCGAACGCCGAGGCATTGTTGATCAGCGCATCGAGGCGCCCAAAACGTTCCAGCGCTGCGTCGATCAGGTCCGGCAGCATTTCCACATTGGTCAGATCAGCCTGCAGTACCAGCACGCTATCCGGTCGCTGCAACTCGAGTTCCTTTGCGAGGTCGTCGAGTTCTGCACGCGAGCGACGGCAATGCAGCGCAAGATCGTAGCCGGCGGCGTGCAGACTGCGCGCAATCTGCGCACCGACGCGCCTGGCTGAACCGGTCACCAGCGCCACGGGACGGATATCGGTCATCTGCTGCACCTCGGCTATGCTTGCGCCCTCGCGATTGCCCCACACCCTAGCAGCGAAGACCTGCCTTGCGCATTGATCTGCCTGAACCGACTTCTGCCGAACGCGAGCATAGCGCCACGCTGCAGGGATTCATCCGCAACGAAATCGCGGCGAAAGGGCCATTGCCGTTCTCACGATTCATGGAACTGGCGATGTACGCGCCCGGACTCGGCTACTACAGCGCCGGCAAGACCAAGTTCGGCGCCGCAGGCGACTTCATCACGGCGCCGGAACTTGGCAGTGTCTTCGCGCGCTGCGTGACTCGGGCGATCGCGCCGACGCTGCGCGATATCGGCGCTCACTCACAGATGATCGAGCTCGGCGGCGGCAGCGGCGCCTTCGCCGAGGATTGCCTGCGCGAACTCGCCCACCTCGATGCTTTGCCTGCGCGCTATTCGTTGCTCGAACCCAGTGCTGACCTGCGCCAGCGGCAGCGCGAGCGGTTACAGCAGCTGCCGGCCGAGATTGCCGAGCGTGTGCACTGGATCGATCGCCCGCCTGACGACGACTGGCAGGGAGTGCTGTTCGCTAACGAAGTGCTCGATGCTTTGCCCGCCACGCGCTTCGGCATTCGCGACGGTGAAGTGTTCGAGGAGCACGTCATCGATGCTGGCGGCGAAGGCTTCGTCAGCATCGACCTGCCCGCCGAGAGCTTCACCGCCAATGCCGTGCGGCATATCGAGCGCGACCTAGGCCATGGCCTCGCCGACGGCTACCGTTCTGAAGTGCTGCCGCAGTTGCCGTACTGGATCCAGGCGGTCTGCGGTGGGTTGCAGCGCGGCATGGCGCTGTTCGTCGACTACGGCTATACGCGGCGCGAGTTCTATCGTGAAGATCGCCACGGCGGCACGCTGATGGCGACCTATCGGCATCGTGCGCATACGGATGTGCTATCGCGCGTCGGCCTGCAGGACCTGACTGCGTTCGTCGATTTCAGTGCGCTGGCTGAAGCTGCGACGCGAGCCGGGTTCCGCATCGCCGGCCTCGGCACGCAGGCCGATTTCCTGATGGCCAACGGCCTGGACGTGGTGTTTGCGCAAGCCTATGCGGCGGCCGGGGACGAGGCAGTCCGCTACCGGCTATCGCAGGAAGTGAAGCGGTTGACCTTGCCGGCGGAAATGGGCGAGACATTCAAGGTCATGGCGTGCGAACGCTGATGCACGCGTCGCCCGTTGCAGACACGGCGGCGGGCCATCCGGGACAAGGTCGTGCTGGTCGGGATGGCGCTCCTGCGCGGGTCCTGACGCGTGATCTGGCCAGCATCGCGTACGTGGTTTACCGAAATGCCCCTGAATCGCCCGAAGTCCGCCGCGCACGCGTCAGCGGTGCGCGCGACGCTGCGCCAATCATTGCTGCGTGAGCCCTGCCATGAAGTGGAATCCGCGCCCTCTGCGGCATATGTGGTTGTGGCGCGGCGGTGGCCGCGCGCTGGTTCTCGCGTCGATCGCCGTCGCGTTGCTGCCGGCGCCACCGGGAATGGGCAGTTTCACGTTCGACGACAAGATCGCGCATGCGGTCGCGTTTGCGCTCCTGATGCTCTGGTACGCGCAGATCTACGCCGGTCGCCGTGACCGTGTGCGCTGCGCGTCAAGCCTCGCCGTTCTGGGGCTCATCATCGAACTCTTGCAGAGCCTGGTGCCCTACCGTAGCGCCGACGGATGGGACCTCGTCGCGGACTGCGTCGGCGTCGGCCTCGGGTTTCTGCTGGCACAGACACGCCTGGGCAACATGCTCAGCCGTTTCGAGATTCAGCCGGCGGCTTGAGCGCCGCGACGGCAGCGACGCGTTTGCGCCGCACGGCTTCGCCGATGGCCGGTCCGGTCAGGCCCTGTGCGACGAAGGGCTTGGCATTGATGGCCGCGGCAGCGGCGAACGCCTGGCGCAGCCAGTCGGCCTGCGGATACGGCGCTTCGTTCAAGCCGAGGCGACCGCGCTTGTCGGCGCTGCACACCAGCAGGAACTGCTCAATGCGTTCCTTCTTCCGAAAACCGTCCAGTTGCTCGAACAGCTCGACGACGGTGGAGGGACGCAACTCGAAAGCCCGGTGCGCGTTGAGGTGCAGGCGGCAACACAATACGGCCAGCTCGACGAATTCGGTGGGCGGACGATAGCGCTCGGCGATGGCGCGGATCGGCGCGACGCCGCTGGCTTCATGGCCGACATGGCGCGGCAACTGCTCCGTTGGCGTCAGTGCCTTGCCGAGATCGTGCACGAGTGCGCACCAGCCGATGAGCGGATCGCCCGGTGCAAGACGCGCAGCCATGTCGACGACCATCTCCGTGTGAATGCCCGTATCGATTTCCGGATGATATTCGGCGCGCTGCGGCACGCCGTACAGCGCATCGATCGGCGGAAACAGCCGGGCAAGCGCGCCGCAATCGCGCAGCACGCGCAGGAAGGCTGAGGGCTGCGGCTCCGTCAGTGCGCGTCGCGTCTCGGCCCAGACCCGTTCGGCAACGAGATGGTCGACCTCGCCGTTGTCGACCATCGCCCGCAACAAGGTCTGGGTTTCCGGCGCTAGCGTGAAGCCGAGCGGCGCGTAGCGGGCGGCGAAACGCGCCACGCGCAGCAGGCGCACCGGATCTTCGACAAAGGCGTCGGACACATGGCGCAGCACACGAAGTTCCAGATCCTGAGCGCCGCCGAACGGATCGACGAGACGGCCGGCCGCGTCCTCGGCCATGGCGTTGATGGTGAGGTCGCGTCTGCGCAGGTCGTCCTCAAGGGTGACCGTGTGGCTCGTGTCGAACGCAAAACCGGCGTAGCCGCGTCCGCTTTTGCGCTCGGTCCGGGCCAGCGCGTATTCCTCGCTGCTGTGGGGATGCAGGAAAACCGGGAAATCCTTGCCGACCGGCTTGTAGCCCTGCTCTACCATCTGCTGCGGGGTGGCGCCGACCACGACATAGTCGCGATCGCTGGCGGGTCGGCCCAGCAGGCGGTCGCGCACCGCGCCGCCAACGAGGTAGATCTGCATCGGTCTGCGTCCCGTGCGAATTCCGATCGCCGAGCTTAGCAGCGTGCGCGGCGCCGCTGCTCTTCCGGGGCGGCTTGGTGTGCCCGGCCGCAGCCGTCGAATGCGATGGTTGGAGGCGGCAACGCCTCGCCCTACACTCCGAGGTGATCAAAGCCGACCCGCCCGGAACCGCCATGAAGACGCTGCTGCCCTGTCTGCTTGCCCTGCTGCTGGTTGCGTGCGCGTCCGCGCCGCGACAGGCCGTTGTGAAGAACGACACCTTGTACCAACGCCTCGGCGGCGCTGCCGGCGTAGAGGCGGTGGTCGATGCATCGCTCCGACATGTGCACGGCGATCTGCGGATCAATATCTTTTTCGAGAGTACCGACCTGGCCGACCTGCGCCGCTTGCTGATCGAGCAGATCTGCGCCGCGTCCGGCGGTCCCTGCAGCTATTCCGGCCGCAGCATGGAAGAAGCGCATTCCGGCATGAACCTGACCGACCAGGACTTCGACTTCTTCGTCGAGGACATGATCGCGGCGATGACCGAGGTCAAGGTCAGCGCGGCATTGCAGCAGGAAGTGCTGGCCCTGTTCGGACCGATGCGGCCACAGGTCGTCGGCCAGTAGCTCAGGCGCCCGGTGCGACCGGCGCAGGCGTGGTCAGTTTCGCATCGGCTGTCGCCGGTGCCGGACACGTTACCGCCTTGCGCGGCGTATCGTGGCCGGGTGCGGCGTAGTCCTGGCCGTAACGCGGCAGGCGTGCCGCCACAGCGAGCGCCTTGCCGTTCATCCGCCAGTCGTAGATCACCGAGAATGCAAGCACGCGGGCGACGTATTCGCGCGTTTCCTTGTACGGAATGCTCGCGATGAAAAAATCCGGCTCGAGCTGGCCGCGCTGGGCCAGCCAGCGCTCAACGGCGCCTGGTCCGGCGTTGTACGCGGCGCTCGCCAGCCACGGCGCGCCGTTGAAGCGCCCGGCCATTTGCGCAAGATAGCGTGTGCCGAGCGCGATATTCGTGTCGCCGTGATAAAGATCTTCGGCGCGGGTGTAGGCGATGCCCGCACCCTTGGCTACGCGCGCGGCCGTTGTTGGCAGTAGCTGCATGAGTCCGTAGGCGTCGGCGCTTGAACGCGCGTCTTCGACCCAGGCGCTTTCGGCGCGGATGATCGCGTACGTCCAGGCCGGATCGAGACCGGTCTCGTGCGAGGCGCGGCGGATCTGCGGCGCGCGCGCGAGGGGGAAGCGCTGCTCGTAGTAGCGCAGTTCCTCGCCCTTGTTCAGCGCGAATACGGCGCGATCGTACCAGCCCTCGCGATAGGCCAGGTCGGCGGCCAGGCGGCGCTGCTCCGGGGTCAGCCGGGTCAGCGTGTAATCCCATTCGCGCCGCGCCTCGCGTGCTTCGTCGAGGGCGCGCCATTCGAACGCACGGGCCAGGCCATAGTCGACCAACAGGCGCCGCTCGGCGGCGCGATCCGACACCAGGCTCGACAAGCAGATCGCATACGGCTGGTCGGTCCAGTCGGCGGCCAGGAAGCCGTAGAAATTCGCTTCGCGCGAGAGAGGACCCAGCAGCAGGTCCGCTTCGTCGCCGCGGTCGAGCTTGCGCAGCACGCGCGCGCGCAGGTAGCGCCACTCCTCATCGGTCTTCTGCTTGTCGCCGAGCGCATCCAGTGCCTGCAGCGCCGCGGTCCAGTCCGAGGCAGCCAGGGCGACCCGCACGCGCCATTCGCGCGTCGCGTCGGTCTGGGAGCCGACCGGCAGATTGGCCAGGCGCGTGAGCGCATCGGCATCGAACTCAGTCGCGCGATACAGCGCAAAGGCGGCATCGACCTCGCCGCGGTCGGCGGCAGTCCAGCGGAAGTGCTTGGCCAGTACGGTGAAGTTTGCTTCCGCGCCCGACGAATCGCGACGCGCCTGGCGGGTGAGCGCAACGACGGCGGCACGCCGGTGGCGCGCGTCGTCGGGCCAGGTTCTGGCTTGCTTGAGTGCAGCGGCCGGATCGCGCAAGGCCAGCGCAAGCCGATCGGCGGCGGGCTTGTCCGCCGCGGGCAGTCGACGTGTCAACGGATCGACCATCGCGGCCTTGCCGTCGGTGAGGCCGCGATCAATGCGCTGCCATAGCTTGTCCGCGTCCAGCAGCTTGTTCTGTCCGGCCCAGTCGAGCACGGGATCGCAGGCGCCGGGCAACGGCCGGTCCTCGTTCCACAGCGCTTCGAGATCCTCGGTCCAGTTCAGTGTGCCACCGCCGGCCAGCCGCGCATTCAGTGCGTGGCAGCGCAGTTCGCGATCCGGGCTGTCGGCGTAGACGGCCCGAAAATCTTCCCATTGGCTCTTTTCGGCACGCTGCAGCAGCCAGGCCTTGCGCAGATCCACCATCGCAAGTGCGTCGGGTGCTTGCGCAACGAACGCCTGGATGTCTTCGCGCTTTAGCGTGACAAGCCGTCGGGCGAGTTCGCGCGCCTGCAGGGCGGGCAGCAGTGGATAGTCGACGAGTATGGCCGCTTCGGCCTTCCAGTCCCTGCCGCGCTCGATCGCGTCCAGCGCGCGACGGAACGCCTGGCGCTCCTGTGCACGGTCGGCGGCGAAGACTGACGAAGGCATCAGGACAGCGAGACAGATCAGCCAGCACGACCAACGTCGGCGGCGGAAAAGCGAGAGCGGGCTTGCACGGGACATGCGCGGATCTTAGTGTCCTGGCAGCAAACTACCAACCACTGTTCATGTGCTTTCTCCGGTTCTTGCGGATGACCCCGCAAATCTTGCGCTTGACCCCGCAGGTGGTGCTGACGCACACGCCGCACAACCGCTCACAAGGACCTGCATGATTCTCGATATCGCGCTGTACCTCGCCGTCGGCACCGCCGCCGGCCTGCTTGCCGGACTGCTAGGGGTCGGCGGCGGCCTGATCATCGTTGCGGCTCTGGCCTGGCTGTTGCCGCTGCGTGGCTTCGCGCCGGACCATGTCATGCACGTCGCGCTGGCCACGTCGCTGGCAAGCATCATCCTGACCGCGGTCTCCTCGACGCGTTCGCACGCCCGGCGCGGCAGCGTGCTCTGGCCGAGCGTCAAGGCGCTGGCGCCGGGCATGGTGCTCGGCGGTCTCGGCGGCGCGCAGCTGGCGAGTCACCTGCCCGGCGACGCGCTGCGGATTCTTGTCGCCGGCTACTGCCTTGTTGCTGCGGCGCAGCTTCTCCACGGACAGGTCAGGCCTGGCCGGTCCGAGGCAGATGCCGCACCGACGGGTCTGCTGTTGTTCGGCGCCGGCATTGTCATCGGCATTGTGGCGGCACTCGTAGGTATCGGCGGCGGCAGCATGACGGTGCCACTGCTGGTCTGGCTCGGCGTCGCGCCGGTGCGCGCGGTCGGCACCTCCGCCGCCTGCGGTTTCGCAATCGCCGTCGCTAGTGCGCTCGGCTTCGTCTACGGCGGCCACAGTGTTGCGGCCGACTTGCCGCCCGGCAGCCTTGGCTTCGTCTACCTTCCCGCGGTGGCCGGTATCGCGCTGGCCTCGATTCTGGTGGCCCCTCAGGGCGTGCGTCTCGCCCATGCGCTGTCAGGAGCCGCGCTCAAGCAAGTTTTTGCGGCGTTCCTGGTACTGATGGGACTGGTGGTCGCATTCAGCGGCTAGCCGCTGGTGAGCCAGAGGAGTCCAGCCAGGGGCCGCTCTAGTCAAGTCCGGACAAAGTGTTTTACATTCCCTTAACTCCTCGCGCGGATATCCGCTAAGCGGGGCGTTACGTGGGAGCCTCGCGCTCCGGTCGCTGCCGTTTGGGGAACGGTCTCGGCACAACCAGATCCGGATGGCGATGTTGCAGCGGGCGCTTGCGCCGAGGGGGGGCTGTGACACGTGCCGGCCGGCAAATCCATTTCGGTTTTCGGGTCACCAATAATTGGGAGTTACCGATGAAAGTGCTGCACCGTCACAAGCTCGCCCTGAGCATTCATGCCCTCACCGTGGCTCTGCTCGCCGGCACCATGGCTCCCGCGTTCGCCCAGGGCGACCGTGCGGGCGATGACACCACCAAACTCGAAGCCGTTGAAGTGACGGGTTCGCGTATCAAGAAGGCCGAACTCGAAGGCCAGACGCCCGTGGTCACGATCACGGCGCGCGACATCGAGGCGACCGGCCTGGGTTCCATCGGCGACGTGATCCAGCGCCTTTCGGTCAGCGGTTCCTCGCTCAATACCAAATTCAATTCGGCCGGCAACTTCGGCTTTCCGGCAGACGGCGGCGGCGTGGGTTCGGGCTCGACCACGATCTCCCTGCGCAATATCGGCGCCAAGCGCACCCTCGTGCTCGTCGACGGCCTGCGCTGGGTCAACGAGTCCTCGGGCTCCGGCGTCTCGGCTGCGGTCGACCTCAACACCATCCCGGCCAGCGCCGTGGAGCGCATCGAGATCCTGACCGACGGCGCCTCGTCGCTGTACGGCTCGGACGCGATCTCGGGTGTGATCAACATCATCACCAAGCGCAAGTCCGAAGGCATGAACGCCAATATCTCCTATGGCGACTATTCCAAGGACGGCGGCGAAACCACGACCGGAAACCTGTCGCTCGGCGGCAGCACCGACCGGCTCGATTTCTTCATCGACATCAGCCACTACGAGCAGAAGTCCATCAGTTCAGGTGCCTGGGCGCAATCGTCGTTTCCGACGCCGGGCGCCGGCCTCGCCGGCGGCAGCTCCTACATTCCGTACACACGCAGCATTTTCTTTACACCGAACGGTGAGACCTACGGCGGCCTTTGTCCGAACGGCCGCTGCAACATTGCAGCGAACGCTTCGACCAATGGCGTGCAGCCGTTTCCCAGCGGCTTTCACCGCTTCACGAATGCCGACCGTTTCAACTTTGCGCCCTACAACCTGCTGCTGACACCGAGCAAGCGTGACGGCCTGTTCGGCCAGGCACGCTACAAGCTCAGCGACAACGTCAGCCTTTATCTCAAGGGCAGCTATACCACGCGCGAGTCGGTCAACCAGGCTGCTCCGGAACCGATCGGTATCGGCTCGGCGCTCAATACCAGCGACCTCGGCCTGACGACCGGCGTCCACGTGACCAACCCGTTCAACCCGTTCGGCTTCACGCTGGACCCATCGAGCAATCTGATCGGTCTTGGTCGCCGTCCGGTGGAAGGCGGCCCGCGTATCTTCAGCCAGGACGTCGACACGCGTTACTTCGCTACTGGTCTCGAAGGAAGCTTCGGTGCCGGTGAGCGCGATTTCTACTGGGACGTGAACTACGTCAACGCCGACAACAAGGCGACGCAGACCGTCCAGGGTACTTACAACATCGCCCACATCGCGCGTGCGCTCGGCCCGGTCGCCAACTGTACGGCGCCGTGCGTGCCGCTGAACATCTTCGGCGGTCCGGGCTCGATCACGCCGGAAATGCTGAACTACATCAGCTTCATCGAGAAAGACACCAGCGAAAACTCGCTTGAAGTGCTGTCGGCCAACCTCTCCGGCGATCTGTTCGAACTGCCGGCTGGTTCGCTCGCGTTCGCGGCAGGCTACGAGCACCGCGAGCAGGACGGCTCCTATTCGCCTGACGCGATCGTCGTGGCCGGCGAAGGCAATGGCGTGCCCTCGCTGCCGACGACCGGTGCCTACGACGTCGACGAGTATTACCTGGAACTCAACGCGCCGCTGCTCAAGGACGTCGCTGGTGCCAAGAGCCTCGACCTGTCAGTGGCTTCGCGCTATTCGGACTATTCCACGTTCGGCGGCACGACCAACAACAAGTTCGGCATCCGCTGGCAGCCGGTGGAAGATCTGACCCTGCGCGGTACCTGGGCCGAAGGCTTCCGTGCACCGTCGATCGGCGAACTCTACGGCGCGCCGGCGCGCTTTGACGCGACCATCTCCGATCCCTGCAACGGCGCGACCGGCCAGGCCGCGACCAACTGTATTGCCCAGGGCGTGCCGAATCCGGCCACGTTCGAGCAGGCCAACAACCAGATTTCCACGCGCACAGGCGGCAGTCTCGCGCTGACGCCGGAAACCTCCGAGTCGATCACTGCCGGCGTGGTCTATAGCCCGAGCTGGGGCGAGAACAACAACTGGTCGCAGAAGCTCGATTTCGATGTGACCTTCTGGAAGATCAAGGTCGAGGACGCTATCCAGGCCCCGGACGCGCAGACCCAGCTCGACCGCTGCGTGGCGACGAACTCGGCCACGTTCTGCAACGGCATCGTGCGCGGCGTGTCAGGCGACATCATCAGCTTCAACAACACGCTGACCAACCTCGGCACGATCGACACGCAGGGCTACGACATCGGCGTCAACTGGATGAGCCCGGAGTGGGGCTTCGGCACCCTCGGCGCTTCGTTGTCGACGACCTATGTCGACAAGTACAGCGCCGTTGCCAACGACACCGGCCTGGCTGAGCCGCTGACCGTTGGCATCGAAGTGAACGACCGCGCGATCAACAAGTGGCGCACGACCGCGAGCCTGAGCTGGGCGTCGGAATCCTGGAGCGCGCGCTGGACGGCACGCTACCTGTCGGGTCTGACCGAAAACTGCAACCCGGACCTGACCGGCGCTGGCGCGGTCTGCAGCGACCCGCTGCCCGACCTGTCGGGCGGTACCAATCACCTCGGCGCAACGACGTTCCACGACCTGCGCGTGAACTGGAAGCTGCCGGTCAGCTTCGACTTCACCCTGTCGGCTGGCGTCAACAACCTGTTCGGGAAGGATCCGCCGGTCTGTGTCTCGTGCTCGCTCAACGGCTACGACGCGGGTACCTATGACCTGCCGGGCCGCTATAGCTACGTGCAGGCCGGCGTGCGGTTCTAAGCAGGGTTAAGGCATCGTGGGGAAATCGCCGGGCCGCGCAAGCGGCCCGGCTTTTTTACGTCGCCGCGGCGCCTGCGGTGATTCGGTGCTGGCGGACGAGAGCCGCGATGCCGTCGTTGCAGCATGAAGTCCGCCGCGCGCAACAGGACGGCGTCTGGACGCCCTCGCGACGAGCGGGTGTG
>JAAFHE010000220.1 GCA_013298265.1 Lysobacterales bacterium
ATGGCGCTACGTGTTCCGCATCAAGGACGCCGGCGCGACCTGGCAAGTACTGGTCGATGCCCGCAACGGTCAGGTGCTCGACGCGCGCGATCTTACCGTCAACGTCAATGCGACCGTCACCGGCGGCATCTACCCCACCACCAACAGCGACACCGAAGTCGTCGTCCCGCTGCCCTTCGTCGCGGTCACCAACGGCACCGCCAAGGTCACCGACACGCTCGGCATCTACGACTATTCCGGCGGCACTGCGACGGCGACGCTCGACGGCAAGTACTTCCGCATGTCCGATACCTGCGGCGCGATCTCGCTGACCAACGCCACCGACGGCAACCTCGCGTTCGGCAGCAGCAGCGGCACCGACTGCGTCACGCCGGGCGTCGGCGGCGCGGGCAACACGCATGCGTCACGCTCAGGCTTCTACCACCTGAGTCGCATCAACGAAAAAGCACGCACGTTCTTCCCGTCCAACACCTGGCTGCAAGGCAAGGTGACAGCGAACATGAACGTCAACAACACCTGCAACGCGTCGTGGAACGGCAGCACGCTGAACTTCTACAAGTCCGGCCCGAGCGCGAGCAACCCGGCCACGATCTGCTCCAACACCGGCGAGATCGCCGCGGTGTTCCTGCATGAGTGGGGCCATGGCATGGACACCAACTCGGGCGGCTCGGCCAGCGAGAACGGATCCGGCGAAGCCGTCGGCGATACGTTCGCCTTCCTGGAAACGCGCGATTCCTGCATCGGCCAGAACTTCATCCCGACGCAGAACTGCGCCAACTGCGTCGGCTGTACCGGCGTGCGCGACGTCGGCGACTTCGGCGTGTCCGCGCCGGCAGCCAAGCGCGCCAGCCCGGCCAACCTGGCCAACGATGCCGGCATCAACTGCGATCGCTTTGCCTGTCCGTACACCACGCCGAGCGGCCAGGTCTATCGCGGCCCGATGGGCTACGAAGGCCACTGCGAAAGCTATATCGCCAGCGGCGCGAACTGGGATCTGACCCAGGCGCTGATCGCCCGCTTCGGCGCCAGCGGCTGGGGCAAGATGGACCGCATCTGGTACGCGAGCCTGACCCCGTCCAAGAGCGCCTATCGGGTCGCCTCCGGCGGCACCTGCAACGTCAACGCGTCCGTCGACGGCTGCGCCGCGACGAACTGGTACACGGTGTTCCTGCCCGCCGACGACGATGACGGCAACCTCGCCAACGGCACGCCGAATGCCTGCCGCATCTGGGATGCAATGGATGCGCACGGCATCGCCTGCGGCACGCGCCCTGTGTGTTCGGGCGATGCGCCGGACTTCCGCATGAACGTGACCAACTCGCCGCTCGCGGTCTGTGCACCGGCGCCCGCCGTGTTCAACCTCGATACCGTCAGCGATCTGGGCTTCACCAATGCCGTCACGCTCAGCGCGAGCGGCAATCCGGCCGGCACCTCGGTCAGCATCTCGCCGAATCCGCTGACGCCGGGCAGTGCGGCGACCGTCACCGTCGACACCACCGGCGCGGCCGCCAGCAGCACGGGCACGCTGACGATCAACGGCGCCGCCACGGGCAGCCCCGGCCACACGGCAACGGCGCAGCTGTCCATCGCCGTCGGCACGCCCGCCGGTCCGGCGCTGGCTGCACCGGCCGACGGCGCCACCGGCGTCAACGCGCTGAACCCGATCAACCTGAGCTGGGCTGCGATCGCCGGCGCGTCGTCGTATACCGTCGAAGTCGCCACCGACGCCACGTTCGCGAGCCTCGTCGCGAGCCAGTCCAATCTGACCCAGACCAACTGGAACGCGAGCGGCCTGCTGCCGCTGACCACGTACTACTGGCGCGTACGGGCGAATAACACCTGCGGCGCGGGCGTGAACTCGGCGGCGTTCTCCTTCAAGACCGCCAATGTCCCCGGCGGCTGCGGCGAAACGCAGAGTGCGAACCTCGTGTTCAGCGACACTGTCGAGGGGGATATCAGCGGCTGGACCACGAGCGCCGGAACCGGCACCCAGACCTGGGCCGTCAGCACGGCGCGCCCGTCCTCGCCGACCAGGGCCTGGCTCGCGACCGACATCGCGACGACCTCCGACCAGCGCCTTGTATCGCCGGCCATCGTATTGCCGACCGGCGAAAGCCCGCTGACGCTGAGCTTCCAGAGCGACCTGAATCTCGAACCGCGCACCGCCGGCGGTTGCTGGGACGGCGGCCTGCTCGAAGTCTCCACGAACGGCGGCACGAGCTGGACGCAGGTCCCCGGCACCCAGTTGCTGACCGACCCGTATACCGGCGCGGCCAACGACGGTCCGGCCAACGGGTTGCAGGTCTGGTGCGGCACGCGCGCCTACAGGAACTCGATCGTCGACCTCGACAGCTATGCCGGACAGACCGTGCGCTTCCGCTTCCGCGTCTCCACTGACGGCTCGCAGGGCCTGACCCCGCACGGCTGGTACGTGGACGACGTCAAGGTGCAGAGCTGCCGGAGCGTTCCCAGCGACATCATCTACGCCGACGACTTCGAGCCGTAAGGGAAAGTCGAAGCACATTCCGGTGCCACGGCCCCAGGCCAGGCACCGGTTTCAACGAAACGGCCGCCCATTGGCGGCCGTTTTACGTTGAAATCCACGCACGGGTTTCAGCGCAGCCCAAGTTGCCGGTCATGCACGCGCGCCAGCATCAGCTGCGCCAGGATCGCGCCGCAGAGCGCGCAGAACATGTCCCACTGCGTATCCCAGATATCGCCCTGCGTGGCGAGGTAGGCGTCCGCCGAGCCGCCCATGATCAGCGCCGCCCACCACTCGATGAACTCGAAGAACGCACTGAAACTCAGACAAGCCGCGCAGACTAGGTAGAACAGCCAGCCGCCCCGCAGGAGCGGCGTGCGGCGCAGCAGCAGTTCGCGCGCGAGGATGGCCGGGATGAAGCCCTGGGCGAGATGTCCGAGCCGGTCGTAGTTGTTGCGCACGAGCCCGAACCACTCGCGCCACAGATCGCCCAGCGGCGTCAGCGCGTAGGTGTACTTGCCGCCGTAGATCAGGATCACGCAATGGATCGCGATCAGCCAGTACAGCACCCGCGTCAGCGGAAACCGTGTGCGTGTCGCCAGCAGCAGCGGGATCGCCGCGAGCACCCAGGCGATCTCCATGAACCAGGTCAGCCGGTCGTGCGGCGCCCAACCCGACCAGAGCAGTACGAGGCCGACTGCGGCGATCAGGAAAGCGCCTTCGCGCGGCGAGACCGAAGTGACGGTAGGCATGTGGGGAGTCGGAAAAATAGGGAAAGGGAAGAGGAGTGAGGAATAAGCGAGCAGGTCCTGCGCAGCAACACTACTCGTTTCTCACTCCCCGTCCCTGTTTCCTGCGCTTCTCAGCGCAGACCCGTCTCATTGCGCGCAATCACCATGCGCTGGATCTCGCTGGTGCCTTCGTAGATCTCGGTGATCTTGGCGTCGCGGAAATAGCGTTCCAGCGGCATTTCCTTGGAATAGCCCATGCCGCCGTGGATCTGCACGGCCTGGTGGGTGATCCACATGGCGGCCTCGGATGCGGTCAGCTTGGCGACTGCGGCCTCGGTGGAGAAGCGGCCGCCGTTTTCCTGCGCCTGCTGCTTGGCCCAGGCCGCACGCAGGGTCAGCAGGTGCGACGCGTCGAGCTTGCACTTCATGTCGGCGATCTTGGCCTGGGTCATCTGGAAGCTGCCGATGGACTGACCGAAGGCCTTGCGTTCCTGCGAGTAGGCGATCGTCGCCTCGTACGCGGCGCGGGACAGGCCGACGGCCTGCGAGGCGATGCCGATGCGGCCGGCGTCGAGCACGCCCATGGCGATCTTGAAACCCTCGCCTTCCTGGCCGATGACCTCCGACGCTTCGGCCTTGTAGTCGGCGAATTCGATCTCGCAGGTAGCCGAGGCGCGGATGCCGAGCTTGGGTTCGGTCTTGCCGCGGCCGAAGCCGGCGCGGTCGGTGTCGATGATGAAGGCGGTGATGCCGCGAGCGCCCTTTTCCGGATCGGACATCGCGAACAGCAAAATATACTTTGCAACTGGACCGGAGGTGATCCAGCTCTTCTTGCCGTTGATCAGGAAACCGCCGTCGGCCTGCCTGATCGCGCGGCAACGCATGGCGGTCGCATCCGAACCCGACTGCGGCTCGGTCAGCGCAAACGCGCCGATGGCCTGGCCCGAGGCAATGGGGGCAACGTAGGCGAGCCTTTGTTCGTGCGTGCCGAACTTCAGCAGGCCGTTGCAATAGAGCGTGTTGTTCACCGACATGATGGTCGAGTGCGCGCAGTCGGCCGCAGCAATCTCGATCATGGCCAGCACATAGGAGATCGAGTCCATGCCTGCGCCGCCGTACTCGGCCGGCACTTCGATGCCCATGAGGCCGAGCTGGCCCATTTCGCGGATGTTGTCGAGCGGGAATTCGCCCTTGTGATCGAACTCCGCCGCCACGGGAGCGATGCGCTTCTGCGCGAAATCGCGCGCGACGGCCTGGATCGACAACTGGTCTTCGGTGAATCGGAAATCCATGGGAACTCCTGCAGGACCGCGTTGCGGCATGTCCGGGCCCTTGCGGGCCGGGACAGGCGCGGGGTGAAGGGCCGGGCATTTTACCGGTTCAGGCGTCTGAATGGGCCATACGGCCAAATCGGTCTGCCTGCCCGTCCGTCCAGCCGCCCTTTCAGTCGAAGCGGCAGCCTGCCCGCGCCGGATGCTGGCCCAGCATCCACGGCAACAATTCCTTTTCGGCATAGGCGCGCGACCAGATGACGTGCCTCTCTCCAGGGTATTCCGTATAGACCGGCTTGCCGCCGAACGCGTGCAGCGCACGAACGACCAGGCGCGAGCCGACCTGGGCGCCGCCGTAGCCCCATTCCACGTCGGTGTCGTCGTCCTTCTCGCCATGGAATATCCATTGTGGAACTTTCCGGATGTGGCGCAGACCCGAGGGCTCGGTCATGCCCGACATCGGCACCGCCGCGGCAAAGCAGCGCGGATAGCGCTTGAGGGTGTCCCAGACGCCGGTGCCCCCGTCGGAAATGCCGGTCAGCACGATGCGCCGCGGGTCGACCGGCCAGCGCCGGATCACATCCCGGATCACCGCCGCCACGCGCGGCGGCGGCCAGTAGCCGCCCGTGGTCTGCGGCGCGACATAGACCAGTGGCGTGCCGGCCGCGCGTGCCTGGTCGATCAGTTGCATCGAGCCGTTGCCGTAGCCGGCGAGCTGGGATTCGTTGTCGCTGCCGTCCTGCCAGTCGCCGTGCAGGAAAACGATCAGCGGCAGCCGCTGGCCGGCGGCGACCGCTGCGGTCTGGATGGCGCGGTACGGCACAGGCTCGGCGTCCTCCGACCAGAACTTGCCGAGTTCGGCGTTCTCGACGGCATCTGCCGCCAGCGGCATCAGGCCGGCGACCAGGAGAACCAGGAGTCTGAGGGGGCTGGAAATACGCATGGGCTCCCGCAGCATAGCCGCCACGCCGCGCAGCCACACCGGGCCGCATTGACCCGCCGCGGCCACGTCGCTACGCTGCGCATCCATCTTTCGATCAAGATGAAAGGATAGATTGTGGATCTGGCCGCCACGTCGGCATTGCTGCGCCTGCTTTCCGATCCCACCCGGGTGCGCCTGCTCGCCTTGCTCGAACGCGAGGAACTGACCGTGGCCGAGCTGTCCTCGGTGCTGCGCCTGGCCCAGCCGCGGGTGTCCACGCATCTGGCCAAGCTCAAGGAAGCCGATCTCGTGCGCGACCGCCGCGCGGGCGTGTCGGCCTACTACCGCTTCAACGGCGAACTGCCGGCGCGCGAGGAAGCGCTGCTGCGCGCGCTCAAGGAAAGCGTCGACGACGCCGTACTGCGCAACGACGACGACCGCCTGCCCGGCGTACTCGCCCAGCGCGCCGGTGCCGAAGGCTGGGCCGACACCGTGGCTGGCGACATGGAACGCCACTATTCGCCGGGCCGCACCTGGGAAGCGCTGGCCCGTGCCATGACCCAGCTCGTGGAAACCGGCGACGTACTCGATATCGCATCCGGCGACGGCGTACTGGCCGAACTGCTCGCGCCACGCGCGCGCTCGATCGTCTGCGTCGATGCGAGCGAACGCGTCGTCGGCGCGGCACGCACGCGGCTGAAATCGCTACCCAACGTCAGCGTGGAACTCGGCGACATGCATGCGCTCGATCTCGGCGAGCGGCGTTTCGACCTGGTCCTGCTGATGCACGCGCTGACCTATACCGAACGTCCCGCCGCCGTGCTCATGGAAGCCGCGCGCCTGCTGCGCCCGGGTGGCCGGCTGCTCGCTGCGACGCTCGGCCGGCACGCACACAAGACCACGGTGGAACCGTTCGACCATCGCAATCTCGGCTTCAAGCCCGACGAGCTGCGCGACTACGCGCGCAAGGCCGGGCTCGATGTCATTGCCTGCGAGCGCGCGACCAAGGAGCGGCGGCCGCCGCATTTCGAGGTAATTACGTTGTTGGCACGCAAGCCTTGAGTACCACCGCGCCCCTATGCCGAACACCCGGTCTCCACGACCCCGCCGAACGCTCCGCGTCTGGCCGTCCGGCCCGTTGGGCGTTCAGGGTGATCAGAGCCAGTGGCTCTGAGCGATCACTCTTCACCCCCTTGACTCAAGGGGGCTCCAGAAAGCTCGTTTTTCGCGATTTTGAAAGCTGCCCTTTCCATATC